>JAHLWW010000219.1 GCA_019057715.1 Candidatus Jordarchaeum sp. JNZ_1113 | reverse complement strand
ACTTGGAATGGAGCACAAAAGGGCTACTTTGCTGAAAAGGCTGGCGAACGAATTGATAAGGAGTTACAAGGGCGCGGTTCCAGCTTCGCAAGAGGATCTTCTGAAGCTTCCAGGGGTGGGGCGCTATGCGGCAAACGCTGTGCTCTGTTTTGCGTATGGAAAGGATGTGCCTTTAGTTGATGTTAATGCCATAAGGGTTTTTCAGAGAGTTTTCGGCCTTCAATCGAAGAAGCGCAGAGTGAAGGACGATACTGCTTTTTGGGAGTATGTTGCAGGGGTTATTCCGCCAGGAAGGTCTAGAGATTTTAATCTCGCAATTATTGACTTTGCTCACGAAGCCTGTAGACCGAAAAGACCTAAGTGCACTATATGCCCTCTGCGTGCCATTTGTAAGTATGCAACTGAGGCTTGCAAAATTGAAGATCATTGATCTTCGTGCAGGAATGGAGGGCATAAACGTTACGGGGCGAGTGGTTAAAATAATAGAAGAAACGGAAGTCGAAACAAGGTTCGGGAAGAGCCGGCTCATAGTAGCTATGCTCTCCGATGAAACTGGAGGCATAAGGCTTAACTTATGGAGATGGCAGGCCGACCTTGTAAGAGTTGGGGATGTCATTAAGATTGAAAACGGGTTTGTGCGATCGTTTAAGGGACAGCTTGAGCTGAATGTCGGAAGTAAGGGAAAAATCATTACAGTTTCAAGAACTAGGCGTTAGCAATGGCTTATTGTGAACCTAAGTTCCTTTGCCACCAACTCTGAGACTTCTTACTTATCGATAATTTTCCTAGTAATTGCTTAACTCTACGCTCAAGTTTTCGCTGTAGGTCAGGTGGCCGTTGCGTCACCAGAGGTTGATTTTTTCTAAACATTTTCAGCAATTTCCCCCAATGCTTATCAGTTCTCAGCTTAGACAAAACAATAGCACAATTATCACTACCTAGTTCTACTGTTTTTTCACCTGTATCTGGATCTGGCAACGGATGACCTTTCTTGAAAAAGTTCCAATTTCCCTGACCAAAGAGCCTATTGAGCTTGTTTCCCAATTTTTTCTTTTGCGGAGGCTGTAATTGAGCCTCATACACCTGCAGTATGTTAGCAACATCATGATATGTTGCGAACCCTAAAATCTCCGCTTCAACACTTTTTAAATCTTGCATGCGTCGTTTCCACTCTTTACTGATCTTATTTTTAATTAATGGTGCGTATTTTATGAGCCTTCCAATGTGATCTCTAGGCAAAAGGACTCTCACATTCACATAGGCATCATAGGGACGTGGCTTAGCCCTTTCGCCACCACGGATGGAAGAAGCCCTAACAAGCATCCATTTCTGTTCCTCCGTGAGAGCCTTCACATCAACCCAAAATTGCGGAACTTGCCACTTCGCTTTATTCTTAAATGCCAGTATATCAGGCAAATATTTTCCTGGGATGTAGCCGGGAAGATCAATATCAGTTATTACGCGGAAATCGAAATTCAGCAACAGAAATTTTTTAAAGGCGATCTCTGCGAGCTTCCCCCTCAAAACGTGCTCAAGATACTCGCCTAAGTAGCGTGTTGCTCCTCCCTTATACAAGTCCCTTTTAGCAATAGCCCCTGTGAGATATGTGTAGACAGCAAACCCAAGTGCCTCGGCGTATTCCTCAGATTCTAAGTTAATTCTATAACATTTAACTTGGCTCACGGTCAAAACCTGCTGACGAGTTCTTTCCAAGCATCGTAACCAAATTTCAGAGCCCCTGAGTGCGCCAGAAAATGCTTGCCCTCTGTGAGAGAGTCTATTATTGGTTCAACTTCAATGGGTAACGTGCCGGATGGATCAATTTTCCTAACATCCGGATGCGTTCTAGCAGTGGATAATGAGAAAAGGCCTACCCCGTGGCTTATTACTATTCGCTTGTTCTTTCTGCCTTTTAAGTTACAACTGATTTGGTGTATGGGCATCGTCAGCTCCCGCTTTTCAATAAAACCCGCCACGTAAGCTGGAATTGACGTGAAATTTGGGGTTTCTTTCCATAGCTCTTCCGCTTGATTATCGCTGAGCTCTCCCAAGTGCTTTGCTACTGCGAACAACTTGTCCCTTAGAAAGCTTATGTCCTTTAAGAAAGCCGAAAAATGCATTCTTGAAATTCCTATTTTAACTAAGACAAATGCATCCGAGTGATCGAACTGTGCTCCGGGAAGGTCTAGCCAGCGTCCATTGAATTTTGTTGTCTTAATGCTTAGGCCTATTTTGGTTGGCCTGAAACCATGCGATGTTTGGTCTTTTATTTTTATATCTGAGGGCAGAAATTCTTCTAATTCTCCCCTTCTCACATCGAGTGCAACTTCGGTGTTCAGCTTTTCCTTTAAGAACTTTTGAAGTGCAATTTCACCAAGGAAGCCACGGGCTGTGTCAGTCCACACTTGGGCAAAGTCCCTTTGTCGTGCACCGCCAAAATCCGTAGCGGCAAATTTAGGAGCCAGCCATAACGCCCTTACTAATGCCCTTACATAATCATCCCGATCAAGCCAAATCAGCTGGAACCTGAACCTCTGCTCAAGCCACACTTCGTAGGGTTTTTCCGTAGGCAAGAATTCGGGTATTTCCAAACCGCTTAAAGCCCCTTGCAAAAGCTGTTGCTCCAATTCCTCAGCAATACCAACATCACCAATCTCGCTGAGTAGAATATCAGAAACTCTCCCTTTCAGCCAATCACTTGTAGTAACCAAAATTTGACGCTCCCAAGCCTTCCTTTCGAGAATAGAACGGGACTTACATAAAAGAATTTGGTTAGGCTTTATAACTCAGCTAATATTTTGTATACGTGTGAGGGCATAGCTTCGGCAATTGTGTCTGAACTACAACATACTGTGTGGACAAAGCATCATTGGCGGTTAGGTGGGTAAACGAGCCAAATCCTCGTTCCCTAACCCAAAGAGAGATAGTTATAAGCCTTCTATACCTTCTATTATCAGCGATTAATGGAACGACCGTGATGTTTTATTAGACGTTCTAATG
>JAHLWW010000218.1 GCA_019057715.1 Candidatus Jordarchaeum sp. JNZ_1113 | reverse complement strand
ATTATTATGAGTTGTATAGCATTAATAGTTGATTTTATGGGTTCGATGTTTTCTGCTACTTGTTCTGCTGTCGCGTAAGTTGGGGCTTCTAGTGGTGCTGATGTTACGCCTATGGCTGTTGAGGCATAGCTGTCCCAGTAGCTTTTGCTTCCTGGGAACACGGCTGTTATGATGTAGGTGCCTTCCTTAGGAGGTGCCCATAGCAGTTTGAAGATGCCGCCGTTCAGCGGGTCGGTGGTGACTTCACCTATAAAGGTAGACGAACCATCCTCAGCAAAAGCATAAAGCTGAACACGCACACCCTTAACAGAATTTGGCATTGGGAACTGTTTGACCAGGTATTCCATCCAAGAGCTCATGTCCTCATCGGCAACACACGGCGTGCCCTTAACCGCAGGTGATAAATCGACCACTTTTCCTTCTATGAGGACAGAGGAGCCTTCAGTCACGGTTTTTGGAGAGGCTGAAACCTCAGTCAATGTTTGGCCCTTGCCGTAGCAATAGATTTGCAAGTCATAAGCGTCGCAGTCAATTAGATATCCATCAGCAATTACAACGTACGTGGAGTGCTGAACTGAGCTCCAATGGCGTATGCTCCAGATTTCATTTCCTGTGTCAACGTCAATGCATCTTAAACGTGCACCCCTATGTAATGGATTTGTCGGGGAGTGTTCGCTGGTAACTACATAAATCTTTCGGTCTGCTACTGTTCCGATTTTCAACGGGAAGTTCTCGCCATACATCGCTTCTCCTGTGGGATCGGTGGCTTCATACGTCCATAGGAGTTGACCGCTTTTGATATCTATGCAATATAAGGCACCACCGTAGGCACATATGAATAGTTTACCATAGGCAATTGCTGTCTGGGGTTCATACATGTCAAACACGAACCTTGAAAGATCTAAGGGACCCCAAATCCTCTCGCCACCGTCTAGGCTGTAGCCATAATACTTTAAGGTTTCCTTTTCTCTCACCACAAACACTTTATCCTTGAAGGAAACAGCTATCCTTTGCATTGTTATGTTGTTTGGTGGCGCCGGATAATTTTTAAGCCATAATAGTTGACCCCTTGTTTTTGGGTTTAGGCTTATGGCCCATACTGACCATGGGTTGTAGCTGTAATAGGTTGTTCCCAAGTTGCTGCCGACTATCATGTTGTCATTGTCTACTGCCCATACGCTTCCCGGTAGATTGGCAGGTATTGTGATGTTCCATGAGTATGGATTAACTGTCCATGAGTATTTGACCCCTGTTGGGCTGGTTACTGTCCAATTGTAGGGTTTACTTACATCTATTGTAGCTCCTGGCCATAAGCGGTACTGCCACGCGTCTGTTCCAATGGGTCCGGCTCTGGGTATGGCTGCGCTTGAGTTCCAAAGTGCTATCCAGCCTCTGGCAAGGTTAACCACGTAAATGAAAATTTCACCGTTCGGCCCGTATGTTCTTGTGCCTGAGGGGACGCCTTTCAGACTCATTATCCAGTCGCCCGTCCAAGCGTCATACATGTCCCATCTAGCTGTGGCTCCAAGTCCCCCAGTACACCAGAAGTATGCGAAGGCGCCGTGCTGGTTGGGCGACTCGTAATAATAAACCTGGCCAAAACTAAGCTGCGGATAGCCATCCCAGTAACCGTATGCAGCTCCGCCACCTGACAGCTGCACCTTAACGGGATCCCCGCGACCAGTTGCATTGATACGCCATATCTCCTCGCCGCTACGGATGTCAACACAAACAATATCAGGATAGTACTGCGAGTGCCCGTGACCATACTCCATATAGTAAAGTCTACCGGATATAACAATGGGGTTTACCCATTTACCTTCATATGCTTGCCCCATATGATAGGAGTGCGACGTGTACTGTTCACCGCCTACTAGACCACCCAAAGCTAGTGGTTTAGTCCAGACGATGTGCGCTGTTTCAGGGGCTTTAGTTGAGCTTGCGAAATTGTTCGGCGGAATTGAAAGCCAATTTCCAGATATAGAGTACCATAGCCTATGAATTGCATATATTGGGCGTCTCCAATATCCTTGGGGGAGCGGCGTATCCTCTATTACGGGGGTTGGCTGCTCGGTTACTGTTAAAACGTATTCTTTACTTTCGCATGGGAGAAAGTTCCAGTTGCCCACAGTCCTTATCCAAGATCCTGGAGGTCTCGTGTCAGGTATTGGCATTATTTGACCTGGAAAAATCGCCTTAACTTTATATGTACCAACTTGATTAGGTGTGTATGAAATGCCAAACAGTCCAACCTCATCGGTTTTTTGTATAGTAAGTGTTTCTTTTTGTCCGTCAGGCCTTGTTATCTCTATCTTAATATTCTTAAATGGTTCACCACCCCAACTTACTGGGTATGGTGGAGGGCAGTCGAAGAAACCGCCAAGATATGTCGGCCTATTAACTTGGACTGGATTAGGCATAGCGACGATGTATATGTATGGTTGATATGTTCCCACTATTGTCGTCGCTTGGGAATGCACTATTGGAATCGTCGCATTAAGCATAAGTGTTGCAAAAGCCACCACAAGAAATATTTTAGAAAACTTGGCCATTTTTAAACACCTCTTTTAGGTTGGGTTCTTAGCAGTTAATTTCTATTTAAAGCTTTTGGTGACTGACACTTTCTTTTAGATCCTGCCGTGTGAGTTACGTTTTCTAATGAGAACGATTAAAGGAATTTCATTATGAGGGCAATTTTTGCGATGAATTTCACTTTATAAGTCCCACGAGTTGAGCAAAAGATAACTAGTTTCAAAAATTTTAATTCAGCGACGTAGAAGGCTTACACGTTTCCTTCTCACGTAAATAAGCAACACAGTAATGATGGATATGGACAAAACAGCGGTTATCATGAGGATCGAATTGTTTAATTTTTCCTGTTCATTTAGTTGCACTACACCATCTGAGGGGCCGGTTCCTTTGACGTTGAACTCCACAATTTCCCATACAAGCACGATTTTCGACGTCGGATCCGCGTACGGTATTTGCTCAGTACGCCATTCCA
>JAHLWW010000217.1 GCA_019057715.1 Candidatus Jordarchaeum sp. JNZ_1113 | reverse complement strand
GAATATGACTCGCAGGTCATGTGGTCTCTGTTTCTTTACTTCTCAATAATGGTTTCTTCCACGCTTTTGCCAAAATGCCTCCCTTTATGACTTAAATGTAGTAGCACCTTGTCGCCTTTCTTGATCTTTGAAACCGAGAGCGCCTTCCCGTCCTCACCTACTAAAGCCACAGTTTCAGCATTTTGAAGTATGACCTTGAAGACTTCACCGTCCTTCTCCGCCTCCACTAGAATGAGTGGCCTTCTCTCTATCTTTACTCTCCCGACAACGGCTTCCCTCATTACTCCCCTATAGTTGACGGTGAGTACGGTGTCCCCTGCCTTTAGCTCTGAAAGATACTTTGTCTTCCCGTCCGGTGATAGAGTGTATGAGTGAACAGGGCCAGCGTTGACTCTGAATGGCCTAGGGGACGTGAACTCAGTTTCTAGGGTTTCGCTGTGAACAAGGAAGAGTCCCTTAGCTTGGGATCCGACAAGCATTCCCTCCCCTACTTCGAGTAGGGAGCACGTGTCAACGCACACTCTGTCGCCCATTCCGACCTCCTTCACGTTAATCACTTCGGCCGCTGTGAGCGGCATCAGGTCCTTTTCCTGTACAAGCTTTGCTAGCTCCGCCACTTCGTTAATGCTCTTCGGCTCATAAATTACTGCGTCCACTCCTAGCTCGAGCGTCTGAAGAAGTGTTCGTGCCTCCTCAACACTTTCCGCTTCGGCGTAGAGTTCCGTGTCCATCTTGTGGAGGTCGGCTATTATGTTCTCCAGCGGAATTATCTTCCAGTCTTCTGCCTCAACCATCACAGCTGAAGCTCCGGATTTCGCCAAGCTGTAAACTTTCTCCTCATCCTCCTTTCTCGCCACCTTAACTCTATAAATGACTCCCTCCTCGGGCTGGGCGCCCTCATCGAACTTTTTTACCGTAACGTCTCCCCCGCTCCCATCAGAAAGCACCTTGACAGAACCGAGAGACTTAACTTTCTCAGCTATTTCGGGTGGCGCATAGAAAGTATTGATGCCACGAGTTAACGCTTCAGTAGCATACTCCTTCGCCGAGCTCCAGGGTGGGCTCAGCTTAAGAATGACTTTCTTCAAATTTTCAACCCCGCTCTTTCAGCAGCTTCCTCAATGTCAGCGTCATTCAGAACTATTTCTACGACAGCCCTAACTATCGCCACAGGATTCTCATGCTGGAAGGCGTTCCTCCCCATTGCTACACCAGCAGCACCCGCATCCATAGCGCCTCTCACCATTCTGAGCACGTCTGCGTCCGTTTCAGCCTTCGGTCCTCCCGCTATCACCACGGGAACCGGGCACCCCTCGACGACCCTTCTGAACGTTTCCGGGTCCCCCGTGTACGGCGTCTTGACTATGTCAGCGCCGAGCTCGGCTCCCAGCCTAGAAGCGTGAGCAATCGTGTCAGGGTTGGCTTTAATGTTCTTGCCTCTAGGATACATCATCGCCACCAGTGGAACCTGCCACTCGTCGCACGTGTCAGCCACATAGCCGAGCTTTTCAAGCATGTGTGGCTCCATGTCGCTTCCAACGTTCACGTGGACGGATACAGCGTCCGCTCCCAGCCTTATAGCTTCCTCCACAGACCCAACTCTCACCTTCCAGTTTGGGTCTGGGCCAAGCGAGGTGCTTCCCGAAAGATGCATTATGACTCCGCATCCAGGAGGAGAACTCAGGCTCTTTATGATCCCCTTGTGAAGTAGCACCGCCGTTGCTCCGCCTTCCACAACTTTTCTAACAGTTTCGTCCATCTTTACTAGTCCCTTCATCGGCCCATCAGTCACTCCGTGATCCATAGGTATGACAACAGCCTTCCCCTTTCTCATTATCCTAGAAATTCTAACCTGTTTCCCATTCATGATCAACCACCTCTCACCATGTTGTACGCCATCATCAACTCGGCGTTAAGTATTGCGGCTCCCGCAGCACCCCTAATGGTGTTGTGACTTAAGACGGTGAAAGCCAACGAGTTAGGCTCACTCCCCCTCCTAATCCTGCCGACGTTCACACTCATTCCCGGAACACTTCCAGCCATCCTGTCAAGCCTAGGTTGAGGCCTATCGATCTCATCCCTTACTATTATGGGTTGCTCAGGTGCTGAGGGAAGCTTAAGTTTCTGAGGCTCGCCCCTAAACTTTCTAAATACCTCCTTAACCTCCTCAACATCAACCTCACTCTCGGTAACAAGAAAAACCGACTCGGTGTGTCCATCTAGGACTGGAACTCTATTACATGAAGCCTCCACCTTGAAGTCTGCTGGAACCACTCTCCCGCCATCCAGCTTGCCAAGTATCTTCCTGCTTTCCCTAATAACTTTCTCTTCCTCACCTGAAATATAGGGTATAATGTTATCAATGATCATCAGTGACGGAACACCGGGGAGCCCGGCTCCAGATACCGCCTGCATTGTGGCGACGTAAACTCTCTCCAAGCCGTAATGGTCGTATATCGGCTTCAACGCTATAACCAGCCCTATCGTGGTGCAATTCGGGTCCGTCACTATGCACCCCTGCCACCCTCTTCTCTCTCTTTGCACATCCACAAGCTTAAGGTGGTCGGGGTTCACTTCAGGTATAATCAGCGGCACGTCTTCCTCCATTCTAAAAGCGCTAGCATTACTCGAAACGACGCATCCGGCCTCAGCGAACTCGGGCTCAACTTTCCTAGCGACATCTGCAGGTAGTGCTGAAAAGACCAGAGTAGCCTCAGCATCACGCACCGTGACGTCAACGACCTCCATAGACGCCACCTCCTCGGGTATTTCAGTCGGCAAATGCCACTTTTCACCAGCAACTTCCCCGTACTTCTTCCCAGCACTTCTCTCGGATGCTGCCAGCACCGCTATGTCAAACCAAGGGTGATTGTAGAGCATCGACACAAGCCTTTGTCCAACAGTCCCCGTACACCCTAATATTGCGACATCCACCTTTTTCAATACAACCACCCCACTCAAACCCTAAAACTCTCTTTTTTTATTCTTTCGCCTCTCATCGCTCCCATAAACCCCCTAACTTACCTTTAAAAATACATTCGCTTCTTCAAAGATAATAGCGGATGC
>JAHLWW010000216.1 GCA_019057715.1 Candidatus Jordarchaeum sp. JNZ_1113 | reverse complement strand
GGGACGAGCTCTACGACATTAAGTACGTCTCCGACATGATTTTGAAGCTCCTCGGCAAGGATGACTCAAAGGTAATCTACAAGGAGGCTGAGCCCTTCACAACGCGCATAAAGAGACCCGACTCCTCAAAAGCTAAGAGAGACTTGGGCTTCAAGATAACTGTTCCGCTCGAGGAAGGCTTAAGAAGGACAATAGAATGGTTCAAAAAAGTGTATGGATTCGAAGGTGGAGCGCGTGAACTTTGAGGATGTTTTGAAGAAATACGAGGGGAAGAAGGTTTTAGTCACCGGCGGCGCAGGCTGCATAGGAAGCAACCTCGTCCGAGCATTAATCAAAGCAGATGCGGAGAAAATCATCGTGCTGGACAACTTCTCCTCCTCACCGCGCTGGAATCTACCCAGCCACCCTAAAGTGCTGCTGATCGAGGGGAGCGTCCTGAGCGAGGAGCACTTGAGAAGAGCTTTCTCAGAGAAACCCGACTACGTCTTCCACCTAGCAGCGCACTTCGCGAATCAGAACAGCGTAGATCACCCCGAAACTGACCTAATGGTCAACGGGCTGGGCACGCTGAAGGTACTTCACTATTCTTATCTGACAGGTGTGGAAAGGTTCGTCTACGCCTCCTCTGGGTGTTCCGTCTACGGGAGTCAAGCCCCCCTTCCGCTGAGGGAGGATTATGTGTCTCTTCATCTAGACACCCCCTACCAGATTCACAAGCTACTTGGGGAGTTGTACTGCAACTACTTCAACGACTATTATAGCCTTCCTGTTGCCATAGCTAGATACTTCAACGTCTATGGGCCTGGCGAGGTTCCCGGGAAATACAGAAACGTTATACCCAATTTTATCTGGTGGGCTATGCACGGCCAACCCCTACCCATAACTGGAACGGGGGAGGAGACCAGAGACTTCACATTCGTCGAGGACATCGTTGACGGAACATTGCGTATGGGCGTCATGAAGGAGGCTATTGGCGAAGCAATCAATTTGGCCTCAGGAACTGAGACGAAAATTATAGATCTGGCTAATTGGATAAACGAACTCACCGGCAACAAGGCTGGTGTGGTATTTAAGCCCCGGAGAAGCTGGGACAGAGCTGTGCGGAGAAGAGCTTCCATAGAAAAAGCCAGGAAACTCCTAGGCTACGAGCCAAAAATCGACATTAAAACAGGTTTAAAGCTAACCTATGAGTGGATCCTAGAGAACAAAGCGAGAATCTCTGAAGTAGCAAAATTCTAAGCTGTCATTGTCAAGGATGAGAATACTCATCATTGCTCAGTATTTCCCACCTGACATGGGTGGAGGCGCGACTAGAGCCTACAATGTTGCTAAAGGGCTAAAAGCCAACCGTTGTGACGTGGTCGTAGTTGCAGCATTCCCTCATTATCCAACAGGCAATATACCCAAAGAGTACAGGTGGCGCATCCTTCGGGTCGAGTATATCAACGGAATCAGAGTTATTCGCACGTTTGTTCCCCCTCTTTCATCCAGGGGCTTGGCTCGCAGAGCGATACTCTTCTTATCATTTATTATGTCTTCGCTCCTCGCCCTTCCGCTCATAGGTAAAGTTGATATCATCTGGGCTGCTAACCCAAACATTCTGTCCGTAATTCCCGCGTTGATCATCAGCACAGTCAAGCGCTGTCCTTTTGTACTTAATGTCGATGACTTATGGCCTGAAGACTTATACGCTGTCGGCCTTCTTAGGGAAGGTTCTGCAATTTCCAAAGTGGCGGAGCTTCTAGCCAAATTTGCTTACACCAAAGCCTCTCTAATAACTCCGATAAGTCCAGGCTACGTGCGCGTGATATCAGGCAAGTATGGGGTATGTCTTAAAAAAATTCATGTGGTGAGAGCAGGAGTAGACATCAGAAAGTTCAAGCCAGCAAGAGAAGAGCCCCGAGGAAAAAATTGTTTTACAGTGCTCTACAGCGGAGCATTTTCTATATCGTACGACTTCGACCAAGTACTCGAAGCAGCAAAGCTTCTCGAAAACTACAAGGATATTGAATTTGTCCTGCAGGGTGGAGGGGAGCTGACAGACTATATAAAGGGGAGGGTGGCGAAGCTAAGAGTAAATAACGTCAGGGTAGTAGACAGGATACTCAGCAGAGATGAAGTCGCTAAACTCTTATGCGAAGCAGATGCGCTTATCCTCCCCCTGAGGGATTTCGGCAAGCCCTATTTGGGTATACCATCAAAGCTCTACGAATACCAAGCAGCAGGTAAACCTATAATATGTTGCGCGGAAGGTCAGCCAGCTGAATATTTGAGTAAAACTAAATCAGGAATCGTGGTTAAGCCTGGAGATTTCAAGAAGCTGGCTGAAGCGGTAATCCTTCTAAAGGAAAATAAACAGATGGCTGAGAAACTTGGCATTTCGGGAAGACAATATGTTGAAGCTAACTTATCGATAGAAAGGATAGCTCGAGAAATGATTAATGCATTTATGAAGCTAAAAACTTAAAATCGGATTATTGAACATATCTAGATATTAGTTGCATCTCTTATGAAAATTTTAACATTATTTTTAACAAAGGATAAAACTACATTCATTTGGGAAAATTACAAAAGAGTGAGGAATCAAAAAGGAGTTATTCAGGACATTTATGTAATTTCAGCGAAACCAATAGGTATAGAAAATAACATTGTCGTACGTGTCCCCCAACATTTTCCTGTACCTATACGTATTGGACTTAGTATCAGATACGCGCTAAAGATAATAGACGTAACTAATTACACACATATTTTCAAAGTAGATGGTGATATTAAATTACCTTTGGACTATCTAATCAATCTTTTAGAAAAAAATACTTTAGTTGCTGGCATTGGTGCAGCACTTTTGATTTCTACAAAATTTTTCCTTACTAAAATGTTAGGAAAATACCCTTTGAGCTATTGTGATGATACTTACATTCTTTCGTTAGGCGCCTCTGTTCTTGGAAAATATCCACCCGGATACGATGGAATCGGAATCATTAAAACATTTCCTAATCCCATCTCGAAACAGATTGAGTTTTATTATGGTATAGAATATTATAAAATGGGTTTATCTTATAAAATTCTATTGTTAAGACATCTTTTAT
>JAHLWW010000215.1 GCA_019057715.1 Candidatus Jordarchaeum sp. JNZ_1113 | reverse complement strand
GTTTTAACGTCAATGTACGCTGAAGAGTGTGTGGTGGGAAGAGGGGTTATCTATGAGGTCCAAGTGTCAAGCAGTTTAGCCGGCTGGCTTGCATACAACATAAAGGAGTACGGTAAGGCTGCATGGTGTCTTGGAACAGAAATATGGATTCTCCCACCATACCCATTACTTGTTAAATCCTAAACAGAATGAGGTGGACTTAATGGGCAGAGACAAAGCTACCTTCAAGAAAATTTTACTTTTCTTGGCACTATCGTTGTTCTGTCCCATATCTTTTTTGGTATTACTGTTGCACTTGATGGTGTTAAGTTTGGCTTGACTCCTGTTGTTGTTCTCGTTTTTCTTGATGGCTCGCTTGGCTCCCCAGCCTTCATAGGGCTTTACGACTACGTTTCGCGCGGCTGGCTGGTTAAAATGCTGCTTTCGCTCTCGTCGATCATATATCTGGTGCTCATGCCACTCGTAATAGCTTTAGTCTCCGTATCCCGTTCTCCCGTCGTCCTCTTAGAAAATCAACAGGCGTGATGCTTTCCCTGCTCAGAAGCGCAGAGTGGAAGATGACGGCAGCTTTCATAACATGCTTTGTGCTATTTGAGGCTTGCTCCATCATACTCGCATTATACTTTGTTTGGCTCGCAGAACTACAAATCGTGATTCCGCATTGTGTGATCCTGAACCTTCACGGTAGTCTTCCTCCGCCTCTTAAAACGCCTCCCTTTATGAGTCAAACCACATTTTCTCTTCTCCTAGCTTTCACACCGACCCATGCCCTTGCCGAAAACCCACATCTCGTCTATTTAATTATTCCACCTGGGGTATCATCACTTGAGGGACAAATCATTCTTAATCCCCTCTCCCCTGTTCAACCTTAACGGATTCTTTGGTTCTAACATACGCTCTATACATGTTTCATTATCACTAAGCCTTATCGCCCTCGTTCATTATCTTTTTGAACATACGAAGATTGAGCATACGAAGACCGGAAACTTGCGTGAAGAATCGGAAAAGCGTGGTTTTGGGTGAGAAGAAATGGACGTCATCTTCATATTCGATCTCTTCTGCTAATCAGTGATTTACTGCAGCTGAGACTTCTGTGTCGAGCTGCGTTGCTAGCCAGCAGAACAATTCGAACCTTTTCCCTTCAACTCCTCCATCACTTTGATGACGAGAATTGCATATTGACTCTGCTTCAATAGTTTCTTTAGAAATCATGCGGGAAATAGATCATAGATGTGAGTGTTTAGCGTTTCAGTATTATGAACCATGATGCTGCCGCTATGATTACAGCTGGAATGACCCATTTTAGTAGCGCTCCTGCCGCGTCTCCGAGGAAAGATACATAGAAGGGCCACAGCGACGGATTAATCCAGCAGCAGAGCGCTCCACAAATGCGGTCTTGGGCTATGTTCCCCATGGCCATTCCGGCTACGGCCGATAGTATCACGTTCCTCAAAAGCCGCAGCGTCTTAGGTGCGGTGATTATTTTTAGTTGAGTGATCAAGTCTACTAGGCTGTCTTTATGCGTATCTAGAGCGTCCTTTACGCTTTCCTTGAATCCCTCGGTGAAATAGTAGGCGTAAAGTGTTGCCATCACGATGAAGGGCAGTGGCGAGATGCTCCAAGCGATCGACCAGTAACCTATATCGATAGTGTAGGCGGGGCTTAAACCTAGCAGGTGCCAGTATCCCATGATGAGGTACCACTCCGCCACCCCCCATATCGCATACCATGTGAGAAAGCTCAGGGTGGTGACAGCGTAGAGGTCCACCTCTTCCCTCGTCCTCGTCAAGTGTAACATGGCGAAAGCGTAGAGTGCAAGTATTACTACAACCACGGCGACCGCAACCGCCAATGCGAAATAGTCAAGAGGCGTGTAATAAAGCACCACGCATTACCTCCAAACATGAACAACTAACTCTCCGCTAGCTTCACACTTCAATGGAAAGCTCTCAACCATAAAAAGGTCGGTGTTTTCTGCGGTTTACCCCAGCCATCCAAAGGCCCAGTAATTCCTTTCTCTCTGAGTCTCATCAATTGCTTGAAAGGTGTTTTTCGCGTAGGGAATTTGGAAGATGACGGGTGCAAAGTCTCAAAGAAAAGATTTTAGAGGATGTAGTCAACAGCTTCATGATAAATAGCCTTAAATAAATGAATACAGGGAAACTTTCTCTTTGAAGCGTGGGTCGTCTTTGTCGTCTGCTTGTTAGCGATTTTTAGCGAAACTTTAAATATGCGTTTTTCATTCAGGTTACTGTCTATGGTTAAGGATGGTGCTACTTTGTCTGATGATAAGATGCCGGATTTTGATGACTTGATGAAGAACCTTTTCGACGGATTAATGGGTTCAATGCTTCAGGGAATAAGTGAGTCGTTTGGCAAGTTGGCCATCTTGGTGTCATCTGCCGAAAGTCACGGAAGAGATAAGAAGAACACATGCGCCTTCTACCGCAACGGTGTATGCGATTATTGGTACTGGGAAGAGGAACCCAGCGGCGAGCCATTCATCATCAACATAATCAAAAAAGGAGACGGCTGGTACATAGACCCACATCCAATTTACTGCGCGCTGTGCTTCACATATGAAGAAAAAGAATACGAAGAAGAGGAGCTGGAGGAAGAGGAACTAGAGGATGAATGGGCGGAAGAAGACGAAGAAGAACTAGAGGAAGAAGAGGAGCTGGAGGGAGAGGGAGACTGGGACGAAGGGGAACTAGAGGATGAATGGGCGGAAGAAGACGAAGAAGAATGAATGTAAAACAAGCGACAGGAGAACTTAGGTAAACATAATTTTTCTCTTGTTAACAGTAAGTGATGAAGCCCTTAGCATCATCATTTAATGTTTACCAACTAGTTCTTGTGGCGCTACCTGTCTTTTTATGCTTTTCTCCGCAGAATCTCAACTTAATTGGCTACATAAAGCTTTTTATAATCGGGTGAGCTAGTTTAATCTATGCCGGTTGTTCATGTATATGTTTGGACGGGCTTCTCGGAGGAGGCTAAGAGAAAAGTCATAAAAGGAGTGACGAAGGTTTTCACGGAGATGGGTGTTCCTGCTGAGGCCGTCGAGGTCCTAATCCATGAGGTTCCAAAG
>JAHLWW010000214.1 GCA_019057715.1 Candidatus Jordarchaeum sp. JNZ_1113 | reverse complement strand
GTTATTGTAGTGGTCTGTTACCCAGGCATGTTGGAAGCCGTTTTCCTCAGCATGCTTGATGTACTTGACTGTTTCCATTGTTTCTCTTTCGGGAACTAACTCTATTCCTATCTTAACCAAGAGGGGGCACCTCCTTTAGCTTCGGGGCGACTTTTGATTAATGTTACTCTTAAAAATTTCCCTTCTTAACAATTGTTAAACAACGTTTATATACCAAGCATGACTCGTTTCACATAGAAAGCGCCGGGGAAGTGTAAAGGACTTGAGTGAAAATAAAAGGGGCAAGATAGGAGTTTTCGTGTGCCACTGCGGGCACAACATAGCAGGTGTGGTCAATGTTCAAGCAGTAATTGATGAGGTAGGCAAGCTCCCCGACGTTTACTGCGTAGATCACACTTATTTATGCTCCAAATCCGGCTTGAACCTCATAAAGGAGAAGGTGGCCGAGGAGAAGCTCGACAAAGTAGTGATAGCCGCATGCACTCCTAAGCTCCACGAGAAGCTATTCCAGAAGACTCTTGAGGAGGCCGGGCTTAACAGGTACCTGTTGTCGCAGGCGAACATAAGGGAGCAATGTTCTTGGGTTCACAAGACTAATCCCAAGAAAGCCACCTTGAAAGCCATAGACCTGACGAAGATGGCTGTGGCGAAGGCTAAGCTGCTAAAGGAGCAAGGCAAAGTCGAGGTGCCGGTTGAGAAGGCGGTGCTCGTCGTAGGGGGCGGCGTTGCAGGTATAACTGCCGCTCTTAACCTAGCAGACCTAGGCCACAAGGTTTACCTCGTCGAGAGGGAGCCGTCCATAGGCGGGCACATGGCGATGCTAGACAAGGTTTTCCCCACCAGGGACTGTTCCATATGTATACTTGGCCCCCTAATGGTTGAGGCTGGCAGGCACCCCAACATAGAACTCATAACCTACGCTGAGATCACGAAGGCTTCGGGGTGGATAGGGAACTTCGAGGTTGAAATAACAAAGTATCCGCGATTCATAAAAGAGGATGAGTGTACCGGCTGCGGGGTTTGCGCTGAGTTCTGTCCCGTTGAGGTCCCAAGTGAGTTCGACCAAGGGCTTGGAAGCAGGAAGGCAGTCTACATACCATTCCCTCAGGCGGTTCCACTGGTATACACGATAGACCCTAAGCACTGTATAGGTTGCAGGGCGTGCGAGGCTGTATGCGAAAGGGAGGCTGTTGACCTCAACCAGAAAGAGGAGAAAATTAAGGTTAAAGTTGGAGCCATCCTGATAGCTACGGGGTATGAAACCTTCAATCCCGCCGAGAAAAGAAACTTAGGCTACGGCGTGTTCAAAAACGTCGTGACCGCCCTAGAGCTTGAAAGAATGCTTTCGCCCTCGGGACCGACGATGGGGGAGGTTGTGAGGCCATCTGACAGCAAGACGCCAAGGCGCATCGTTTTCGTGCAATGCGTCGGCTCGAGGGATGAAAGCGTTGGTAGAACATACTGCTCAAGGGTTTGCTGCACTTACGCTGTCAAGCAGGCATTAGAGTTAAAGGAGCGCATACCAGGAGCTGAGGTTTACATCTTCTACCAGGACATGAGGACCTTCGGGAAGGGGTTCGAGGAGCTTTACAGGGAGGCTTTAAGGGAAAGGATTAGGTTCGTCAGGGGGATAGTGAGCAAGGTTGTGGAGGACGGTAAAACGGGAAACCTCATAGTTAGGGCCGAGGACACTCTTCTTGGTGTCCCAGTGGAGGTGGAGGCTGACCTCGTAGTGTTATCAGTTGGCATGGTTCCGTCTAAAGGGACTGAAAGGCTGCTCTTCGTGCTCAATGTTCCCGTCAGCGAGGAGGGGTTCGTTATGGAGGCTCACCCCAAACTTAGACCGGTCGAAACGCAGATTCCCGGAATATTCGTTGCCGGGTGCGCTCAGGGGCCCAAGGACATACAGGACAGCGTCGCCCAGGCAAACGCAGCCGCATCAAAAATATCGGCTCTCTTATCTAGAGGGGTGGTTGAGCTTGAGCCTTACGTTCCTATAGTGGACGATGAAGTGTGCATAAGGTGTGGTTTATGTGTCACAGCATGTGACAGGGACGTATTAAGGCTCGACAAGGAGAGGGGGGTGGAGGTTAAGGGAGTTGGGTGCGTGGGATGCGGGTCGTGCGCGGGAGCATGCCCCACAGGGGCCATTCAGATATCTTTGCTCAGCGACGACATGATAAGGGCGCAGATAGACGCTGTTCTGAGGGAGAAAAAGGAGTACCCATTGGTTGTGGGGTTTCTCTGCAACTGGTGTGCCTACAATGCGGCAGACACTGCTGGTGTCGCTAAGATACAGTACCCGACAAACATAAGGGCGATATGGGTCCCCTGCACCGGGAGAGTTAATCCGCTCCTCATACTTGAAGCGCTGGAGAAGGGCGCAGATGGCGTTCTCGTATTGGGTTGCTATCCTCAGGACTGCCACTACCGGACGGGGTTCGATAAGGCTAAGAGGAGAGTTGAATCACTGAGGGAGCTTCTTAGAGCTGAGGGCATAGACCCGAGAAGAGTTAGAATAGAGAGTATGGCGGCATCTGAGGGAAAAAAGTTTGCGGGAGTCATAAAGGAGTTCGTGGAGGAGTTAAAGAAGCTACCGGTTTTAGGTGAGGAGCTTGTTAGAGCTGTTGAGGTGAGGAGGTGAAGGGGGCGTGGCGGAGCAGGTTGAGGTCAAAAGGGAAGTTGAGTTTGAAGAGGAGAAGATGCGCTTCAAGTGGACGGCGGGAAAGCTCGAGAAGAAGCTGGTTTACGATGCTGAGAGGTGCGTCGGTTGTGGGCTCTGCAGGGAGGTCTGCCCCTCTAACGCCATAGAGCTCGGCCCGATACCTGAGATAGCCATGGGGGAAATCGAGGCGCCAAAAGTTATGATAAATCAAGATGCGTGTAGCTACTGCGGGCTATGTGCAGCGGTATGCCCGGTCAAAGCTATAAAGTTCGAGATGGAAGGTAAACAAATTTTAGAAATGGAGGAGTATCCAAAGCTACTTAAGGAAGTTAAAGTGGACGAGGAAAAATGTGCCCCCTGCCTCATATGTCAGTACACCTGCCCAAACGACGCCATAAGGGTCAACCTTACCATTCCGAAGAAGGAGGACTTGGTTAG
>JAHLWW010000213.1 GCA_019057715.1 Candidatus Jordarchaeum sp. JNZ_1113 | reverse complement strand
TAGTCGCCCCCTCTAAAACATTGAAATTAAAATGCTCACGCTTTTCTTGTAGCGAAGGACATCGAAGTTCTTACAATAATGAATGAAGCAACTTCAAGCGTCTACTACGGAGCTCTAAGGCTAAAAGGAAAACATCCATCGTCCATCCTCTCATAATATAACTCAACCTACAGCTGGAGAACAAAGATGTTTTAACGATCTGAAAGAAGCATTAATCGGATGCATCGCTCTACACGTTGCAACGCATACAAGAACCGGTTAAAACGCCCATATACATGCACTCTTCAACTGGGATGATCATCTCTGATGCATCCACCTTTCTATCAGTAAATATTACTGGTGCTTCTCTGACCAACACAACGGGTACCCTTTCGTCTCTCTCCCCCATTATAACTTCTGCCGCTGCAGCTATGCAGTCCGCGACTGCTCTTCTTGTATATTTCAACTTCCAGCCATAAATGTCTTCTTTACCTCGTTCATCAATTACTGGCTCGAAGCCAGCGACACCTAGAGCCACGCCAGTGTTGCCAAGCCTAAGAGGTTGCACCCTACTGTCCACGATGACTACAGCAACCTTTTTTCCTGTTTTCTCAAGTATCTTTCTTCTAATTTTATTTGCACTTTCAGACGGGTTCTCGGGTAGAAGTATAGCGTAGCCCGGAGGGGCATTGGACCTGTCAACACCAGAGTTGGCTTGCAGCACGCCGTTTTTAAGAGTCAGCACTGCTCCCTTAACTCCTCCATAAACAAAATCAGCCTCTTTTAGGACAACCTCCACAAATTCGGGGGAAAGCTCACATTGTTCAGCTAGTTTTAATGCCCTTTCAGATGGATTCACCTCTTCTAAGAGAACTACGCGTCCCTCGCTTAAAGCAACAACCTTTGATGATACAACTATTATGTCGTAATTTTTGAGTTTAATACCCGCGCGCTTAATTCCCTCTAAAATAACCTCAACTAAGTCGTCTCCTACCCCTATGACCCTCGTTTTGATCCCCTTCAAAATCATTAGGCATCATCCCGGTGCTACAACCTTTAATCCATGTTTTCTAGCGGCTTCAGCTAGCTTTTCACTCTTTGTAACAACGATTTCACAGTCCTTTAAAAAGGCAGTAGCAATAACCGCCCCCTCCTCTAGGTCACTTCTCATAGAATGCATAAGCCGCCCTGCCTCTAAAGCTATTTTGACGTCTAAAAGCACTATGCTCACATTTAACGCTTGCTTTAACGCGGCGATCAATACGTCCATGAGTCCCCCCTCCCCCTTCCTCCACAGTCCCATCGAAGCCATAGCTAAAGACACTGTTGAAACATAGATTCTTCTTCCCTTCCTTGTTTCCTCCCAAAAATCTTCCGCCCACTTTTCCCCTTTTAAGAGTGCAATAAGAAATGAAGAGTCGGCGACTGCAGCCAATTCTCTCCTCCCTCTAAAGATTATCTCCACAAGCGCAGAAAACCTCATGCAGTATTTCGAACAATTCTTCATGCCCTTCAAGCGTCACGGACGAAGTAGGTATGATCCGCGTTGCAGGTTTAACCTTGCCTAAAACATCTAACGCCACTAGGGCTACATCTACCATAACCCCCGTCTCCCTCATAAGTTCACGTCTCAGGAGCTTCTCATCACTAATAAGTTTCCTAATCCGCCCTTCCTTATCCATGTCAGATTTATGTAGAACTATCACGGCTTCCACGCCTAGACTCAACTGAACAGCTAATCCCACAAAAAGCGCGACAACCAAACGGCTCACAGTTGAAGCCACGTCACAACCGATAAGAAAAACTCCACAGACACGAGTTAGCTCCCGCAAACGACGCATGAACTCACTACCTACCTCTCTAAAAGCAAATATCTCAAGTTGCCCTGGCGTATCTACGAGCGCAAAGTCACAGTCACCCTCACTTATCTTAGAAGCTACATGATCAAAGGCGTTAAGAATCCTTTCGCTAGCTCTAAGCATGGCTAAGTTTGGCCCAACACCTTCTTCACGCATTATCTTAGAAATTGTAAAAAGGTCACGGACATCAAAGTCCGGCTTGTACGGCAACTCCTCAACACCAGGATCTAAGTTAACAATCTTGACTTTGTACCCCTCATCCGCTAGAAATTGACCAAAGGTTTTCGTTAAGCTAGTTTTACCAGAACCGGCAAACCCTAAAAACGGAACAATAAGCAACTTAACGCCTTCCAGCTTCTTTTTTATCCTTCAGGAATTATGAGAGGCTCAGCAAGCCTGACAGAAGTTCCCAGCGCTTCCCCTGGAAGCCCCTTCCTGAAAATCGCTCTAACAGCTCCACTTCTTCCATGACAAGACACTATTTTTCCTCTTAACTCCCTTCCTTTACGGCTAACCCAAATAACTGTTCGCCCAATGAGCTTTGCTGCTTCCCCCTCGGATTTGACCCCGTTAAAACGGAGCACGATATTCTTTGAGTGTTGCAGGTTTTTGCTCAACACGTAGTTAATAACCTTACCTTCTGATATGACCTTTACCATAAGAGAACCCTCCAAGGATCCCATTCATCAAGAAAGGTTAAACGTGGCAACAAGATAAAACTCGCCCTACCAATAAATTTTTCGCACTTTTTGGCTTTCAATGTTCCTTCCAAAGATTAAAAACAAATGAACAAAACAAACATTTAAAGAGAAACTGGAATTTTTCTTTACATGGCTTTTCTTCAGTTACTCGTTACTTTTGGTGTGAAGCCATTCCACCTATGACCAGTAAAGACTTCCACAATCATATGGAATCATGAGAAATTAGGAAATGAAAACCCATAGATGATTTTAACTGCACGTCCACAAAACCACACAGCTCAGAACTCATTAATCCTCCCAGCAAGATGCTTTTTCTAGACGTTGTTTTTATGAGCAAACTAAGTAATTTCAAGTTACCTTGAAGAAACTTTATTAACTATTGAGTTTAAAAGAGGTATAAAAGCTGCTGTTTATTGTGCGAAGACACAAAACAGAGTGGCGGGGGAAAAATGATCAACCTTGATGACAATAAGGAAAGAGCTTTCTTTGATATTATGCAAGAATACATTCGCACCATCGTTTTTGCGGTTAAGGAGTTTGAGTTATCTCTGGAGGACTGGATGCAAGGTAA
>JAHLWW010000212.1 GCA_019057715.1 Candidatus Jordarchaeum sp. JNZ_1113 | reverse complement strand
GCCTATATCAGCGTACGTTACGGGAGGGACTTCTTCAACCTCCATGCCCTTCACAAATGGGTCTTCAGGTGTAGGCAAGACTTCAACTATAGCGAATGTTTTCTGACTTAGGGCGACGTGGGCCCCGGGGGCAAGCTTCTCCCTTGGAATTTCACTTGAAGCGTAAACCACGAAGTTGGGGCCTGTGGTGCTTCTAACAATGACTCTACCATCATCCAATGTTTCAAGCACAGTAGCTGAGATGAGGGGGGGTTGCTTAAGTGCTTCCAGCTCTCTTCTGAGCTGGATTACTTCCTGATAGAGCCTCATCCTTTCGGCGTCAAGCTTGTAAAGTTTCTTTTCAATGTCACGCGCGTACGCCACTATGTCCTCGTATTTTTCCTCGTAGCTTCCTCCGTTCTCGGTAGAGCCTGGCACAATACACAACCTCCCCAAGAATAAAATTGGGGACATGGTAATTATACTTTCCGTTTTACCTCGCAGGATGCTCGACGTTAAGATATTTATTAAGCGACCTTATTAGCCTTCTCCTACCGATTCTATTCAAATGGCTATATTAATTGCTGGCAGAGGCGATAAAGGCACCCGTGAGGGGGGAAATTTAATATTTTCTTCTATGGGATTTCTTCTTTGGGGGTTAGTTTTGAGCTGCGAGGTTTGTGGCCGTAGGATACGTGGTTCTCCCGTAAAGGTAGTGATTGAAGGGGCGATAATGAACGTTTGCGAGGAGTGCGCTAGGTTCGGAGTGACCCCAGCTACTTGGTCACGTTCTTCCAGAAAAACGCCTCAAATAGTCTCCCAAGAAAGGAAGGAGATTGTTCGTAAAAAGGCAACCAAACCCGCCAGTATCGAGGTGGAGGAGGAGTTGGTTGAGGGGTATGGGAACTTAATCAGGGATGCTAGGGAGAAAATGGGGCTTTCACAGGAGGAGCTTGCAAAACTTGTCAAAGAGAAGCTCTCTGTTATAAAGAGAGTAGAGGCAGGGAAGATGGAGCCTCCAAGGCAACTGGCGGTTAAGCTTGAAAAAGTGCTGAAGATTAAGCTTTACAGTTCAGAAATGGCAGTTAGCCCCTCAACCGCTACAGGGAAGAGAAAACTAACTTTGGGAGATGTTGTTCAGCTAAAGGATTAACGTTAGAACATATTACTGAAAAATCTCCGGAGTGTTCCAGCTATTTGGAGGCTTTAAGGCTTGGACAATGTAAGAGTAGTTGTTCTGAGGCTGGGTCATAGATTAGTAAGGGATGAACGCGTCTCGACCCACTTAGCTCTAGTGGCCCGGGCCTTTGGGGCGTCAGAGATAATTTTTCCAGAGCAGGAGGACTTGGATGTCCAGAAGAAGGTTGAGGACGTGGTTAATAGGTTTGGAGGCAATTTTAAAGTTAGTTTTGGGGGAGCGTGGCGCAACATAATTAAAGAGTGGATTTCGAGGGGGGGAATCGTGGTGCACCTCACAATGTATGGCGTCCCACTCCCGGAAATTATAGGAGAGATCAGGTCACGTAATAGGGACGTCATGGTGGTTGTGGGTGGCGCCAAGGTTCCACGCGAAGTTTATTCCATGGCAACATACAACGTTTCGGTCACTAATCAGCCTCACTCTGAAATAGCAGCTTTAGCTGTTTTTTTAGACCACTACTTTGAGGGAAAAGAATTCTACTTGAAATTTGACAATGCAAAACTCAGAGTGATCCCTTCTCCCTCAGGAAAAAAAGTGGTCTCTATCGGAAGGTGAGGCGGCGCAGCTACCTCAAATCAATGAGTTAAGAAACGCGAGGCGATGACGGTAACCCAGAGTTGCGAATCAATAAAGACTAGAAGCATTATGAGCCACGCCTCGACGGGCCTCTAACTTAGAAAAAAGACGAGTGATTATGAGGGGTCATAGCTGTTAACTACTTATTGACGGCGCTGGGAGGGATAACAGGCTTCTTACTTTTTTTGGTATGAACGCTTTGAGCGCGGCGTATTTTAGTTGTTCTCCGATCTCGGCTATTATGCCTGGCGCGTCTGTTCCGTATTTGCAGACGATGGCGTGCTCCATTAATCCGAGACGCTCCAGTGAGACGATGTCCTTTAAGTGCCCTGACTTGGTGATTGCGCGTCTAACTTGTTGGCGTGTTGCGCCGCACACCACTACACGGTCAAGCCGGCTTTTAAGCCACTCGTCTAGCCTTACAAGTTCCTCATTGCTTAACTCGGCTTCTATTTTTCCTGATGCCGGCTCAACCTTCACGACTCTAACTCTTATAGGTAGGTTGTCGATGAAGCAGTATGCATCAACAATTGCTCTGAGGGGGATTTTTCGTCCATCAAGAAGCTGCTCTCTCAATTTGTAGAGGGGTATCAGGGCGTCTTTTGGTTTTGGATATGTGACGCCGACGTCGACGTAGAAGCCGTAACCGTAGTTTAGCGGGTTTACAGCGCGTCCCACGTATGTTTTCCCTTCTTCAAGCTCGTCAAAGCTACGTGTGCATCCGTGCCTTTCCGCCAGAAAGTTCCTAGCAGCCTCTTCGTCTTCTCCCTCGAGCACAACAACGATCCTGCCGTTATCATCTAAGGATACGTCCTTTACTTTCACGCTAAGTCCTGAAACCTCGCTCCTCAGAAGCGTGAATGCCGCTCTAATTCCTTGAGCAAGGTCTATTCCGTAGACTTTTTCGAGAAGGGTGACCGTGCACGTCATGGGTCGATAAGCTCCTCGACGTCTTTTTGAAGCTTAATGAGACGCTCCACAGCTGGGCTTTCCTCTCCAAGTTCACTCTTGAACCTTTCTATGACTCTCTCCATTGTAACGTATCTCACGCCGAATGTGAGATTATCAACATGAGCGACTATTTTTTCTTCAGGTGTTAATGGTATGTAATCTTTCGGAGGTAGTCCGAGAACCTCAGCCTCACTTCTGGGTATACCAGCACCCACATGCCTTTCAACTATTAAAGCCAACTCTTCAGGCAATCCAAGACTACGAATTATCTCTGCCCCGACAACTCCATGATCCACGCCATGAGTCTTTGAGCGTCCTATATCATGGAGAAGGCTTCCAGCTTCAACCAATTTAAGATTTATATTATTCCCTTTTCTGGCCACTTTCTCTGCGAGACGAAGAGCGTAGCGTGAGACCGCAATGCAGTGCCTGATCACGTTTCTCGGTGTCCCAG
>JAHLWW010000211.1 GCA_019057715.1 Candidatus Jordarchaeum sp. JNZ_1113 | reverse complement strand
GGACAGGGCTTTAACCCCGTTCTTAATGGTTCTCTCAAGTTCTTCGACAACCTCCACGGTTCCCCCCCTTAACAACAGCGTCACGGCGGTCGAGTTCCCGCAGCATTCTAGGAAAAGCATTTCGTCGCCGGCAACTTTTCGGAATTCTACAAGCTTCGCGAAGCCTAAGTCTCCCCCCGTTAAGTCCTTCACGTATGAGACGATTCTCCCTCCGGTCGCCCTTGCAAGCCTAGCCATGTCCTTCTCTGAAACAAGTTCAAACGCCAAAACACCCTCCCTTGCAAAGTAATCAACTAACCTTTCACTAATCCTTTTACGGCAAAAAACAACGGATGCCCCCGCACTCTTCACTCTACTTACAATATCCCCATAGATCTCTTTCTCCCCATCGATAAAAGTTGCTAGTTGCTCTCTCCTGTCAACCAAATACTCCTTTTTCCATTCATCGCTTTTTCGCAGGAAAGGATGAAGCGAGCAGTTCAGCAATGCAACCTTCACATTAGTCATCTTGTCCGGCATCTTTGGATGAGGTTTCCCTCTGTTTATAACTACTCCACAAAACAATTCAGAGGCATTTACATCGCAACCCGTTTTCTTGACAAAACAGACCCTATCTTCAACGGGCATTCCTTCCGTTTTTTCTGCAGAGACAAGCCTAACCGCTTTGACAATCAGATCAGCAACGTATTCTTGGACGTTCCCGCTGAAGCTGCTTCCGAGAAAAGTCCTCGCGACACTTTTCATAAGCACATCGTTCTCGGTTGAAAAGCTGATCGCGAGCGCCTCCAGAACCTCCATGGCTTTACTAGCTGCCTTTCTGTACCCCTCAGCTATAGTTGTAGCGTGAATTTTTTGGTCCAGCAGTTTCTCAGCCTCTCTCAGCAATGCTCCTGTAAGTATCACGACGGTCTTCGTTCCATCACCGGCAAATTCACTCTGAGTCCTAGCGACGCCTATTAAGCCTCTAGCGACGGGATGAGAAACCCTCAGCCTCTCCAGCATTGCCCTCCCGTTGCTCGTCACGAACACATCCCCTGTCTCAGCAACCATCATTTTGCTCATTCCCATAGGACCAAGCATGGTCCTCAGGATCTCGGATATAACTACTGCAACAGCAATGTTCGTCCTCCTAACATCCCTCCATCTACTATAACCTCTAGATAGAACCGAAGTCAACTCACCGCTCAGCGCCATCCTGATCCCCCAAAAAGGAAAGAAACATTATTCTGAATCAAGAACTATACCCCTTATTCTATTGTGGCTATTTTGTTAAGGTTGTAGAATGGATGATTGGCTGCCGGCTTAACACCCCACTCTTGCCATGAGGTATACGCCGCGTAAGCGTTCGCAAGCGCTACGACAGGATATATCTTCGCCGCGTTCTGTATTGGGCCATACAAGAGAAAGTCTGCACCCATTATTACAGGTATAAGGTTCGCCAGAATAGTGCCCGAGAACCTTACACTCGGACTCAATTTTGTACGCTTGCGCCAGATGTCGATGGCGTTATGCGCGCCACAACCCGCCGGGTAACCATACTTTTCCTTGACCAAATAAATCGCCTTAGATACAGGGCCAGGGTCTAGAATATCAAAAATAGCTGTATCTATAAGGACGTTTTCCACGCCCGCAGCTGAAGACTTACGTAGTAACTCGTCAATCACCTCGAATTTCCCACTAAGAAGCGGGTTCCTAGTGTTAAGAAGCAGTAACACTGCAGACTTAATTCCGGCATCCTTGAGCGCGCGAAGCTCGTCTTCTTTTATTTCTGGGCTAATAGAATTATATATGACACGCTTTGACAATCCAGTCTCCATAACATATCTGGATCCCGCCATCCTAACATCAGCCGTCGTCCCATCAATACAAAAAGGCCCCTCCACCACGTCAGCCACGAAATCGATAAATCTCTCAAACGCCTTAGGATAAGAAGCGCAAACATCCACGATTCGTGGATTCCCTGTTCTAAGAGATATCTCCTCCTCCTTCATCAACACTTCCTCAGCAGCGGCTTTGTCGAAAACACCCTCCCTCTCATCCGTGACAAGCTTATCGCCATGATAGAAAATGGTTCCAATCATTACTGTGGGAACTTGCCCCGGCTGGCCGCCAATCCTAATACCAGCGATATTAAACGTTTTTTGCTCCACCCCAAACTTGAACATTAAAGCCACCTCACTCCTTCCTTACACCCTCGACCCCGCACCTATCATCATTGATCATTTTTCCACTCACACCTTCAAGAGGAGAAAGCAAAGTCAAATAAAGCTTAAGATCAAAACATCCACTCATTTATTAACAAATAAGAGCTCTAAGTTTTTCTTTTTTAGTCCTATTTGATCAAGAAATTATACTTTCTAGAACCAATGTGACCATCAAAAATACATGGGAAAACTCTTATAACATGTAGATTTTCGAGGTGCAGTAGGGCTTGTCAAACTCTAACAAGGCGTAATCCCACTCGTAGCCTGTGACGCCCCTGAAATACCTGCACATTCCAGAAGACGCCGGGCAATATGGTCTACCATCCACCCTCCTAAGGCCTTCATTCAACATCTGCCTACAAACATCTATAAAGTAACAATTTATGAAGAACATGTCTAGTGTTCCGTCATCATTCACTCTATAACCGCTTCCATCATTGGGGTTAATCTTCAAACTTCGCGTCATCTTATTCATGTCCAAAAGAACTTTTTCTACGTCAATTTTCACGTCTCGTCTCGCACCCCCAACGAACCCTTTAGCCCATTTAAGTTCACTTATCTGGATTGCGGCTCCGATACTGCCCTGAAGCTCAACCTCCGCTCTGATCTCGGCATAAAGTAATGCGCAGTATGGTCTAGGATACTTCCCCATTATCGACATCAAATACCCTGCCAGCTGCTCTAGCGTTTCGATGTCACTGGGCGCACGCTCACCAGTTTTACCAGAAATAAATTTCAGCGCGTACTCGACGGCTTTTTTGGAAAAAACCGAGCCGTAAACCTCTTCATTGCTTTTTATTCCGGCAATAAGTACTCTAACTAGCATATCAGGATCCAATGGCTCGTTTTCCAGAATCCGGAATCCCATCTCCTTAAACTTCTCCATAAAGCTCATGTTTTCCACCTTCCAAATTTATAGAAACGTGCAAGAGATATGTTTCTTTCTCAAAGAATATAAAAA
>JAHLWW010000210.1 GCA_019057715.1 Candidatus Jordarchaeum sp. JNZ_1113 | reverse complement strand
TTTCTTGCTCTCTCAATTGATGGAAAACCATTCCAAGCGACCTTTATTGTTCCAATATTTTCGGTTGTTTTAATGTTATATTTTCTTTCTTTCCTATTGATCACAATTGAAATGTCCCAGCCCCTTCCAGTAGAGGGGGCGGCACGCACTTTTAACCCAAACTCCTTCTTGAAGAAGAGCCTTAAGAAATTCTCTCTTCTTTTTCCAACATCAGGCGCACTTCTTTCGATATAGAGAATTTCCCAAGCGCCGCCCAGAATCTTTAAAGCTTCAGGTTTTTTCTTCAACAATTTAATGAGTGGATCCATGATTTGAAATATTAATCTGAATGGTAAAGCCTTTTTGGATAAAGGCATTCCAAGTTTATAGGCTAAGATCAGAAAACCTGAACCCTTCAGATTTGGTCTTTTTACGGCATAAAAGCCTATTTGAGATGCTCCCATCACCTTAACTTTGGCTTTGAAGCAGAAGAGGATCCAGTCCATTCAAAAGGGCTCTAGCATGTCGAAAGAGAGAGGGGCTTATATTAAGCTTTAATTTCCACCTGAGGCTTGTCATCCTCTCTCCGTGCATAAGTTTAGGGAACTGAACCCTACCATAAAGGTAGGTACTGTTGCCATACATATTTCATACGGATAGGCGATAGCTCCGGGATCTAGGAACTTGAGGCTTACCTGAGACTGAAACATGTAAGCTTCTTTCAAGTGTATTTCGAGCGATGTGAGAGATGGAGCCCCAGGCTACCGGGATAGAGAGTTAAGGTGAAGGTTCCAGCTACCTTCTACGCATCATCAACAGAAGTCCTTCGCAATCCATGAGGTTTAAATGAAATGGATAGCTCATGAGAAGGCTGGTCAGAGCATGCAAAATGTGCTGTAGCAATTAGCGGAGCTTGTGAGCAGCTGGGATCAGCGCTTACATTCGTTTTTGTGATGTTTCGCAAGAAAGAAAAATAATATCTTTCATTTCTCGTTAGCACATCTTAAGCGAACCCCTTTCTTTAATTAGTTTATAAGTAGTTCGTTGGAATGGAATTTTAAAATTATGTCTTTCGGTGTTTACATATAAACCAAAGCGTACTTCATGACTGCTGCTTTACCCTCGACGAAACGCTCAAAAAGTTCCTGGCGGAAAAGGGATACCCGACAAGTATCATAATAAACCATAAAGAGCTGAGAAATGTCTTTAGTAGGAAGGAGAGGGAAAGTGGACTCCCTTAACGGGGCAACATAATGGATTTCCATACCGACGGCGGTTTGTGGACGAAGGACGGCCACTTATGGCTTCTAAACGTTCTTAAAACGCTGCCAGAATCGGAGCAGCCAGCTTTTATTTGCAAGTTAACCTTTGAGCGTTGCGTCGACTGGGAGCGTTTTCAGCAGCCCTCAATTCTCGTCATTTTCCCTTTTAATATCCTTCATCGCCTCTAATTCCGAAAATCGCTTTTTACGGAGCAGTAGTTGCCCTAATATTGCACTTAGGGGGTCGAATTACGCACTCGCTTTATGCCGCTGGGTGTTATGGATTACAAAAATGTGGAGTTTTATTTTTTGTGAGATCAACACGGTTTCCGGTTTAAGCGTAGGGCTTCTGTGGTGTTTTGTGGCTAGTACTTGATGAAGTTTTTTCCTGGCTCGTCGCAGACGGGGCACCTATAGGGGGGTTCTCCGACTTGTATGTAGCCGCAGGTTGGGCATACGTATATTTTCTCTGGCTGCATGTCTTCTTCTTTTTCGACGTGCTTCAGCGCGTTTCTGCAGGCGTTAGCGTGGCTTTCTCCAACTTGAGCCAGCTGTGTGAAGACCACGTATGCACCGGGGTTTCCGTTTTCAATCGCAGTGTTTGCGGCGTCAATGTACTGTTTGGTTTCGTCCTCGACCTCCGCGCACACGTTCAAGTTTTCCTTTGTGGTACCGACGTTGAACCCCACTTTTCCCTTGAGGTTTTCAACATCTTCCTCTGTAGCGTCCCTTCCGTAGTAAAGGCGAGAGAAGAGATTTAGGTGAATTTTCTCAGCGTCTGAGAGGGCTTTGAACATTCTGGCTACGTTGGCGTACCCCTCGTCTGTCGCCCTTTTCTCTGCTTCCGCGTATAGGAGGGTTGCTTTCAGCTCTGTGAGCATGCCTTCAAGCATTAGGTCCTCGAGTTTCCCCATGCTTTATCCTCCATGGCTTGTGACTATCTTCTCTGCTATTGATGCTATGAAGGGCGAGGAGGTTTCCCTTAGCTCTCTAACTATGCTTTTCGCCGCCTCAACTCCCTCACTTGTTCCGCTGAGCATGTAGAACCTGGCAGCCTTCAGGAGCTCGACGTCGTGTATGACAGGGGTGTCCTTGAAGAGCTCTGCGGCGGATTCTATGCCGTAAGCCACTTGCATGAGCAGGTTCTGCTTGACGCGCTCGAACTCCACGAATAGGGCCGTGTTGCCTATGGCCTCAAGCAGGTCAACGTAGTAATGGACGAAGTGGTACTCGTTGAAGTCCCAGAACTCCTCCATTTCTGGGCTAGCCAGCTCCATTACCAGGTTCGGCACGTCAGACAGGAAGGAGCCCTTCTCAGCCGCCATTCTCGATAGGGTGGAGAGGGAGCCGGCGAGTGAAACGTAATACATGTCAAGCATTACCCTGTGAGTTTCCCCTAAGCCTATGAGCCACTCGGTCTTATTCTTAACGTAATTGTAGTACCTGTCGAGCTGTCTCTTAACAGACTCGTCTCCTAACTCCAGCAACAACCTCAGTATGAGGTTGAACGCAAAGTAAAGGTTCACGGCTTTAAGTCTGTTTGGACAGTAAAGCCCCCTGTCAATTAGCTCGTCTCTGTAAGACTCGAACAGTTCTAGGAGCTGCTTCAAGAGTCTAACTCCATCATCCGGCAGAATGCTCCTTTCCAGTAGCCCCCACACCAAAACGAACTGTAAAACGTGGAAGTATGAGTAGACTTCGAGAGACTTACTATTATATGCCTCGTCGAACTCCCTTTTGAACCTTCCATAAAGCGAGAAGACTTCGGAGATATCTTTCGGCCTCTTAGTCAGTATATCGAGGAGGAGCTTTGCTTCAACGGTTAACCCGTAGAGGTAGCTTGACCTCCCCTTATGCTTCCTTTCGAGAAAATCTAGGAGCGGACCGTACGGTATCGGGGTGAGCATGATAGCGTACACGTCACCCTTAGCTC
>JAHLWW010000209.1 GCA_019057715.1 Candidatus Jordarchaeum sp. JNZ_1113 | reverse complement strand
ATCGACGTGGAGTACAGTCCTGAGCCTCTATGCCGTCAATAGGAGGATGATTGACCCTGAGGCTGATAGGTACTTCTTCGTGGAGAAGCCCGTTAAGCTGCTGGTTGAGGAGGTGCCCGTTGGGAAGCTTGTGGCGCACCCGCCACTTCATCCAGACTTTCCGGAGAGGGGTACAAGAACCGTTGAGGTCGACGTCAAAGATGGATGTGCTGAGGTCTATGTGGATGAGAGAGATGTGGCGAAAATGAGTGAGGGAGACGTCTTCAGGCTCAAAGACCTGTTAAACTTTAAGGTCGAGGAGAAACGTGAGAAGGGCGTAGTTGGGGTGTTCCACAGCTTGAGCGTGAGTGATGCCAGGGCGTGCAGAGCCCCAATAATACATTGGGTTCCCTCCGAGGGGTGCTTGAAAGTTAAAGTTGTCAAGCCGGATGGGGAGATCGTCGAGGGGCTTAGCGAGCCGGACTGCCGTAAACTCACCAGGAACAAGCTTGTCCAGTTTGAGAGGTACGGGTTCTGCAGAGTGGACTCCGTGGAGCCCGAAGTAATCCTGTTCTTCACCCACAACTGAGAGAGGGGCCGTTCTCGTTGAACGTTTCTTCCTTTCAGCTCGTCCCCCTTGCCATAGCCCTCTTAACTCTTTCATGTGCGTCATACTTCGACGTAAAAACGAGGAGGGTGCCTAACAAAGTATGGATTCCACCTGTCCTAGTGGGAGTTGCCACAACACCCATAATGGTGGAGCAAGGAGTATTCCAAGTCGAGGAGGTTACTGTAAGCTTGGCTTCAGCCCTGCTCCTCGCGTACCTACTACACGGGATGAGAGTTCTGGGGGGAGCTGACTGCAAGGCGATCATCGTGGCTTGCCTCCTTACTCCTGTGGGGCGCAGCCGTCTCCCTCTTCACTTTTTCCCCATAGCGCTAATAACAAACCTGTTCATTATGCTGGGAGCACTAACTCTAGCCGCAGCCGCCACTTACTGGATCAGAAAAAAAGCAAAAATAGGATTTTTCAGGAATAGGGGAGAGTTAAGGAAGGAGGGAGTTGATGGGTTTTCCTGGAGGAAGTTCTCTCCGCCCCTAATGCCGCTTATAACTTTAAGCGTTCTAATCTCTTTCTTCCTTGGAAACCTCGCCTTCGCCACCATTCGTTACTAGAAAGCTTCTTACTAAAGAAGAACACTTTAAAAGATGCGGCCTTCTCAGTTTGGTGGTAAACTCGTGAGGTGATTTTGGTGAAGGAGCTCTTAAAGAGGCTTGTTGAGGCTTGTGCCCCATCAGGATATGAGGAGGACGTGAGGAGGTTAATGAGGGAAGAACTCAAGGATTACGTGGACGAGGTAAGAGAGGATAGGCTGGGCAACTTGATCTGCGTTAAGAAGGGTGGTAAAGGAAGCGGAAGGGTCATGGTGGCGGCACACATGGACGAGATAGGCATGCTAGTCAAATACATAGAGAAGGAGGGATTCATAAGGTTCTCTTATCTTGGAGGGTTCCTAGACCAGACAGTTCTGAGTCAGCGGGTTCTCGTTCACACGGAAAAGGAAACCATACCTGGAGTTATAGGGTCAACGCCACCCCACCTGCTTCCGGAGGAAAAGCGCAAGAAGCCTGTTGAAAGAGAGGACATGTTCATTGACATAGGTGCCACAAGCAGAGAGGAGGCGGAGTCATGGGGTGTCAGGACGGGGTGCCCGATAACTTGGGTCGGTGACCTTGTGGAGCTTAAGAACGGCTTCGTCTGCGGAAAGGCTTTCGACGACAGGGTGGGCTGCCTCGTGCTCGCAGAGGTCATGAAAAGCGTTGATCCAGAGGTCACGGTCTACGGCGTGGCGTCAGTAATGGAGGAAGTTGGACTCAGGGGGGCACGTACCTCAACGTTCGCCGTAGACCCGGACATGGGTATCGCGGTAGACGTCGCAGCAGCAGGAGACTACCCGGGAATCGATGAAAGGAAAGCACCAGTCAAGCTGGGAAAGGGACCGGCGATCACCATAGCTGATGGTAGACGCGAAAGTCTCGGCGGAGGGCTCATATCCCACCCGCTCCCCAGAAGCCTCCTCATAGAGACGGCGGAGAGAAACGGGATACCCTACCAGCTGGACGTGTTCGAGGGAGGCACAACGGACGCAACGGAAATCGCTCTGGCAAGGGAAGGCGTTCCCGCAGCAGTCCTCTCAGTTCCGACACGCTACATACACACACCAGTAGAAGTGCTAAACCTTAAAGACGTCGAAAATGCCGTGAAGCTCCTGAAACTAACGCTCGAAAGAGCACATGAAAAACTGGCGCCGCGAAGGTGATTCCTTTGATATACCCTTCACTTCTTCAGGTAGCGTCTAAGAGACGGGTGAAGGTGGGTGTAGGTGTAGGAGACCTCAATAATGCCAGTAGAGTGGTCTCCGGAGTCAAGCAAGTGTTGGGCAAAGCTGAAGTAGTCCTCGTCGGAAGGCCGGAGCTTGAAGGAAAAATAAAAGGCGCGCCTTTTTCTCCCTCCGAGGAACCTGAAAGGAAACTGTTGGAGCTCCTTGTGTCGGGGGACGTAGACGGAGTGGTTCGAGGGGGGCTTGGTTCCTCAACCTTCCTGAAGCATGTGAAGGATGCATTTAACGTCGCGAAGGTGTTGAGGGTTGCCCTTCTGGAGGACGCAACCGGACACCAGTTCATGTTCGCCCCCGTAGGCATAGATGAAGGAGAAGGCGTTGAAGAAAAAGTTTCACTCGCCATGGGGGCGGCAGACTTCCTTAAAAAGATCAATCTGGTCCCTAGAATAGCGATCATCTCCGGTGGCCGCCTGAGCGATCTAGGCAGAAGCCCGAAAGTCAACGGGACTATAAGGGACGCCGGAGAAGTTGTTGCTCGCCTCAAAGATGGCGGCTATGACGCTGAACACTACCAGATACTGATAGAGGACGCTGTAACGGATAAAAGAAACGTAATAGTAGCACCAGATGGAATATCGGGAAATTTGATTTATAGGACGCTTATACATCTCGGCTCAGGAAAGTCTTATGGAGCATTATACTTGAACCTGCCGAAGCCCGTAATAGATACTTCAAGGGCGGCGCCACCTAACGAGTATGCTGGAGCCGTTGTAATGGCGGCCGCGGCAAAAAACCTTCAGAACAGGTATGGGTTTGCAGCAGTTCCTGAATAGATAACTTTATATAACACTTCTTAACATTTTTGTATGATGATTGAGAGGTTGCTGACGCTCAGCGAAGCCTGCGAGAGAT
>JAHLWW010000208.1 GCA_019057715.1 Candidatus Jordarchaeum sp. JNZ_1113 | reverse complement strand
TCCAGCGGCAAGGGCACCCCCAGCAGCGCCTCCAGCAGCACCTCCAGCAGCACCTCCAGCAGCACCTCCAGCGGCAAGGGCACTGCCAGCAGCACCGCCAGCGGCGGCAGTTTCCGCATCTGCTCCTGGAGTTGCATTTTCCTCTGAAACGTCATCGATCACTGAGTTAAGAAGTGCTATGCTCGCTGAGTTAGAGAGGTTAAAGAAATTATTCAGTGAAGCGTGATTAGAACAAATTTTTGATTTCCTAATGCTAAGCGGTTTTACTTTAATTTTTAGTTCCTCAGTTATGATACCTATTCCTGAAGGTGATTCATTATAGTGAATGTTCTGATGTCTTTACTTAATTAAAATTTGATAAAGATAGGGATGGGTGGCATTTTCGTATGGGTAGATTGTTGTTGGTTTGTCTGTTTAATTTTTTAGTTGTATTTGGATGCCTTTTTTGTGAGTTTGTTAATACTATGTGGCTGTAGCCTGCTTGTTTAAGTATGTGGCTTTCTTTGCTTTTTAGTATTTGCTGGGTTTTCGGCTGTAAACGCATATGGCCTGAAAAGGGCGAAACCTCAGGAAAAATATGTTTGATGATGGCTCATCCTACTAAAGCAGGAGTTCTTTCGCTAATTCTTATGAAAATAATTCTTATGAAAATATTGGTGCGTTTTAAAAGATGATCGTGGTTGGTGGGCGGGCCAGGATTTGAACCTGGGTCCTCCACGTCGTAAGCGTCGCCCAGTTTTGGTGTGGCGTCATGACCGCTAGACTACCCGCCCTTGTTAGACTCTAGATTTATGCCTTTACTATAAATTTTTTATCCTTGTTTTGCATTAATTTTTAGTGTCAATCTTGGAGGTGACTCTTTGTCTTTGTGGAAGAAGGAAAATGAGGATGTTGGGGGTAAGATTAAGAGAGAGGTTTCCTTTCAGAGCAAGAGGAACTTGTTGGAAAAGTTGATGTACCTTGTTCCTGGCTATAAGCTCTGAGCTTTTGCCGGGCTGGCCAACATGGATACAAGGCTAAGGAGATTAGAAGGGAGACGGATAAGGCTCTTAGAGGTTTCATTTATACGAGGATGAAGGAGTGTAAGTCTGATTTGAGCTTGATCCAGGAGATGCTTGTCGACTATGATCTTCGTGAAAGCTGGGAGCAGATGGACAGGCTTATGGCGTTGCTTGACAGAGTTTCTGAGAGGATAAATCATGCGGACTATGGTTACTCTGGATTTTTTGATGCCGTAAAGGTTAGGGAAAAAGAGCTTGATAGGCTTTACGAGTTTGATATGGGGATACTTGAGGATGTTGAGGCGTTTCGCAGAGGGATACTTGAGCTTAAGGAGAGAATGGAGAAGGGCAATTTGAAGGATGTTTATCAGGACGTGTTCAGGTTAAGGCGGGTTCTAGATGATATTGATAAAAAGTTTAATGAGAGAAAGGAGTATATGTTAGAGTTTAGATGAGGGTGGTAGTATGCCTAAGGTTATAGAGTGGAAAGGCGGACGGGAAGAAATAGTTTGGAGGTACCATGATGACAGGATCGAGTGGGGCTCGAACCTCATAGTTAGAGAGAATCAGGTGGCAGTATTTTTCAGAGATGGTAAGGCTTATGATGTATTTGGCCCAGGTAGGCATCATTTAACAACAGCTAATCTTCCGTTGCTCACTGGTGTTATAAGGCGTCTTCAATTGCTGGACAAGTCGGCTTTCGCCGCCGAGATAATGTTCGTTTCAACATCACAGTTTCAAGGCAAGTTTGGAGGGCAAGGTCAAACTGTTGATCTGGCGCCTCTCAAGTTTCATGGCACATTCTGGTTCAAGGTTGAGGAGCCGAAGATCTTTGTTATGGAAGTGGTTGGAAACACCCATTCGTTCACGACGGACGCGGTAAACCAGTTTGTGAGAGGATTTATACTGGAGAATATGATAGATGCCCTAGCGTCGTTTAGACTACAGGAGGTCTTCACGCAACTAGATGAGACAAGCATGAAAGTTAAGGTTAAGATCAGGGAAGCATTTAGGAGAATTGGGCTGGACCTCGTCGACCTTAAATTCGAGGGAATGGATACGACGCCGGAGTACAGGGAGAGGCTTTTCTGGCTTCAGACAGGAAGAGTTACGGGAGAACGCGCCAGGACGCTGGAGGCAGTTGAGAGGGCGGCGGAATCACTCGGTAAGTCTTCAGGAGCGGCTTTTGGTGCTGGAATAGCTATTTTGCCTCCCCTTCTCCAGCAAACTCAGACTCCTCAAAACGTGGTTATTTGTCCGAAATGCGGGGCTCAGAACTCTCAAGGCGCACGGTTTTGCAGTAACTGTGGACAAAAAATGGCGGGTGGAGGGGGATTCTGTCCTCAATGTGGCTCACCGGTACCATCCAACGCTAAGTTTTGTCCCAATTGCGGAGAGAAGATCAGCCAGTAATAAAGCCTAGTACGATAGACACTAGTTGGGTAATGGGAAAAGACAGTTCGAGCATAAGGTATCTTGCTAGGAGAGCTAAGGCTACTCCGATTAGTACAACGCCGTTAATCACAAGCCAAGTTTTTGTTTTCTTCTCGCTTAAAGTGCGCCTTTCTTTTCCCTTTTCTTTTTTAATATTCCACCAGAAATGTATCAGGTAGCTTCCAGACATTCTCTTGCCGAACTCTGTCAAGATCATACCTCTAATGGCGCTGTCAGCCATACGTACAGCCAGTTCTACGTACTTTCCTTTTTTGCTGAGCTCCTCGATAGGCACGCTTGGGAAGAGGTCAATTAGAAGGTGGGATGCAGCTGCGAGCACTAGGGGGACCATTGCCAGTAGTAGGGAGAGGGCTAAACGCGCTTCCTGCATGAACGTGCTACTGAAAGTTGCAGCTAGAACTACGACAGCGGGTATTGAAGGTATTATTGCTGAGTGTGTTAACCAGTCACGGTGGTTCATCCACGTTATCGCGTGGTCGAAATCCGCGATCTCTGACCCAGTTAGAGAGAGGAAGAAAGAGATAGTTAACCAAACCACATCCCTTGATGAGAAGGAGCGTGGCGTCGAGAAAATGTTTCCATTCACTTCGGTTATAGTCCAAGTTCCCAAGTACCACTTGTAGAAGGCTATGGCGAACGCCACGAAAACCAGAACTCCCACGGCAAGATGATATTTTCTGGCAGCCATCATGAAACTCTCCTTTAATCTTTAAACTAATCTTCTCTCATAATGCTTTATTAATACTTTCTTCTTTTTTCAGGAGAAGAGTTTTAATGTCAGATCTTTTTCTCTTTCATTCTGGT
>JAHLWW010000207.1 GCA_019057715.1 Candidatus Jordarchaeum sp. JNZ_1113 | reverse complement strand
ACTGGGATTAACTCGCCGAGCCAAGAGGGGAGGCGGGCTGAGGCGTCCTTTAACATTTCAACATTGATTCTGTCTTCTTCTATGCTTACGAGCCGCCATGGCTGTCCATTCATCACAAACGCTTCTTCAGCCTCCAGTTTGGGTATAAATGAGGAGTCAAGAGTCCCGATTTGTCTTCCAGACACTATGTCGTAGACAGGAATAGTCTTGACGTCAGGTATCGTTGACAGGTTCTCGTAGTAGTATTTCCGTGTGGTGCGTGTTCTACGTAGCATTCCGTCCTTCACACTGAGAATTTTGAGTTCAGACAAGAAAGCTGAGACGTCTTCTAGAATCTTTGGAGACATATTCCTATAGGGCCATGCCCGCCTGAAAACTTCAAAAGCATTAGAAAGCGAAATCCCGCCCATGTCCAATACGAAGCCGACTAGTTGATGCGCTAATACGTCATATGGCTGCTCATAGGGAATCACTGGTTCCAGTTCTCCTTTAACGGCCTTCTCAGATATTACCATTGATTCTAGAAGGTCATCTATTCCACTTGCCAAAATTACGCCTTTAGACGCCTCGTAAACCGTGTGGCCACTACGGCCAACTCTCTGGACAAGACGGGATACTTGACGTGGAGAATGATACTGAATTACGAGGTCTACATTTCCGACATCTATGCCTAGCTCCAAGGACGAGGTGGAGATGACGCCTTTTAGTTTTCCAACTTTAAACTCGTATTCAGTTGCTTCTCTAACTTCCTTAGATAATGAGCCATGGTGAACGCGAACATCAATCTCCTTTTTGGAGAGCATCATGCCTAATCCGAGGGATTCAGCGGTCTCTCTGGTGTTCACAAATACTATGCTCGCTTTATGTTCGCCTATTAGTTCAGCTATTTGTTTTACACGGTTAAATAAACTTTCAAGCTTTTTTTCAGGTGCTTCATCTTTGGGTAAGGTGATCAACTTAACTGTTACATTCATGTTCTTATGAGCGTTTAGCGAGATCAGTGTAACATGTCTCCCTACACCCCCAAGGAAACTCGCTATCGTCTCTGGACTACCAATAGTTGCTGAAAGGCCAATCCTCTGAAACTCTTTGCCGGTTAGGACGGATAGTCTTTCCAGTGCCAGCGCCAGTTGGGCGCCTCGTTTAGATGACGCTAGCTCGTGTATTTCGTCAACCACCACGAACCTCACAGATTCCAAGTTTGGCCTCATCTTTGGCGCTGGTAAAATTGCTTGAAGCGTCTCAGGAGTCGTTATCAGAATGTCGGGAGGAGACGCCAGCTGTTTCCTTCTTTCATAACTGCTAGTATCTCCATGCCTTATAGATACGTTGATGCCAAGGGATCTCGCGAGCCTCTGCATCCGCCGAAAAAGGTCTCTGTTAAGCGCGCGGAGAGGAGTAATGTAAATTGCTTGAACACCTTTCTTCGGGTTGACTCCAGATTTTTCCTTTTCCTCAAGTATAAGATGGAAGAGTGGGAAGAAGACGGCTTCCGTCTTTCCCCATCCTGTTGGAGCGATAAGTAGAACACTGTCTCCTCTAAGTATTAGGGGGATGGCCTTTTCTTGGGGGGGTGTCGGCCTGACGTATCCCTCTCTTCGTATAATTTCGCGAAGTTTAGGATTTAGTAGGTTGAAGACGTTATCCATGCGGAAACCCTTCAAAACATCTTCTTAGTTCACCTAGCTTTCCGAGATATGTGGCATCCGGGAGGGTTAGTGATATGTCATTGGTGTTTATTAATTTGCTTGACAAAAGTGGTCCTAGAAGTTCAGTGTCGGTATTTATGGGGGTTCCTCCCAGTAGAGGATTGAATGCAGGCATAACCAGTATATTGATTAGACCATTAGGGGGGAAGCTCGTTTTCTCAAGCTGTGATGTGACTTTTATCCTGTCTAATTGTATCTCCATCCAGACGGGCTTTAGCCATCTAGCACCGGAAACGTCTCTAAACTCTACGACAGGGTGATTGTGCCCCATCACTATTTGTTCCGCCTGAAGCAATTCTGGTTTAGGCCAAGCGTGACCATGAATTAAGGCGGTATTGCATTCTTGGAGGAGAACACCCCTTGAACTGTGTAAAACTACGTTTTCAGGAAGAAATTTTTCAATATTAAAGTCATGGTTCCCTCTAATTATCTCAACATCAACAAAAGAGGAAACTTCAGTTAAGAAAAGTTCGCACTCCCGAAGTTCACGTCTAAACGAAGCAACCCCGTGCTTGACATCTCCAAGTATAATCAACTTTTTTGCATTAACTTTTCTAGTGAGGTTGTAAAGTTTTTCGACAAGCTTTCCAGTCTGAGAGGGAATACGGAAGCCCGCTTGCCCAAGGGCGATTTCGTAGCCAATGTGCACGTCTGCCACGCATAAAACGTTCGAGTTCTTAGAACTAAAAATCAGGGCAGGTTCATTAATCATTGGTTTTAAGGTCGCAGAGGGCACATTTTCCACCTTTATGTTCATCAACTAGCAAATCATACGGAAAAGCGGAGGAATTTATATTTTTGTCACGAAACACCTTTAAAAAGTGTAGATAGAACTAAGACTGTGGAATTTATGACTCAGAGAGAAGAAAGAAAAGTTCTTGGGAAAGATAAAAATGGGGAAGGCGGTTACTTGGAGGCGCTGGAAAAGATCAGGCGGAATGGGTCTATTTCGGGAAGGGAACTAGAGGAGTTGGCGGGGAAACTCGGTGAGAGGTTTTGGAAGGCGCTTAGAACAGTTACTGAGAGAAGGGTTAAAAAATATGTTTTTACGCCCAGCAAAAGAGTTCTTTGGGTCGTAATCGGAAAGAGGCGGGATTACCTAGTAATTTCAAATTTCTACTGCAGCTGCGATGACTTTTACTTGAACGTTGTTGTACGCAGAAATGCATTTATGTGTTATCATTTACTAGCTAAACAGTTGGCGGAGGCTCTTGCAACATACGACACATATGTTGTCTCAGACGAAGAGTATGAGCCACTAATAAGAGAGTGGAAGGAAATAGAGAGAGAGCGGCAAAGTGAGGTGTTAGAGTTTGATAGTTGAATTCCCCTTTATTCAGAATTTAACGCTACTTATTGGAGCGTTAATTATCCTCTTCATATTAATTTACGTGGTAGTTAGCGGAAAAGAGCAGAGGAGCGAAGAATAATGGAGGGGGCGGAGTGGATTAAAACCGTGATCCTCGAAGCCTTCAGAAACGCTGCCCCCCACTTGTGCGAGCCTTCAAAAATTAGAGAATTGATTGAAGATATTGTTAGGCAAGCTACATCGATG
>JAHLWW010000206.1 GCA_019057715.1 Candidatus Jordarchaeum sp. JNZ_1113 | reverse complement strand
TGCCACTGGATATCATTTCGTATTAGTGTTCTTTTATTTGCCGGTTATTATTGGTGCGGCAACCCCTCTCTTTATAAGAGCGACAGCGTTTTCCCTGGGGAGCGTAGCTACGTCTTCCGCCTTAAATGGGCCGTAAGTTTGCAGGTCTACCCCGACTATTTCTGGCAGGTCTATGAGTACACGTACAACTAGAAAGTCGCCTTCTTCTATTTCTTCCAGTCTATTCTCTTTCATCGTCAATAACTTTTTGAGAGCATCATAGACGCTTTTTTCCTCTTGAGATAGTGCTCCCTCATCGAGAGGGGCATTAGCCATGGTTTTTAATATTATTTTTTCCAGTCGTAACTCTGTTAAGTCCGTTAACATGTAATTCACTCGCCTCCTTTCTACCCTAATCAGTTCAGGCGCTTTCTCCTCCGCGCTCTCTAATTGTCTGAGGTATCTTGTTGCTCTCTCAAAGAAGTCGTCACCCAGCGGCTGAAGAGCTTCTTCCTTTTGTTCTGCGAACCACACTTTGCGGATCTCCTTATACATTCTTAACCCCCATTCATCCCCTCAGGTACGCAAATCCTTTACATATTAGTAAAACAGCTGCTGAAAGAGGGAGCTCCACGTCCTCATCTTTAAATGGGCCAAACTCCTCCTCCCCAACTCTGAACTTTGGGGCTTCGTCTACGTGGATGGTCGCTTCTCCCCTGAATGCTAACGCGTGTTTGAAGGGATCAAAGGATGAGAGCTCTCTTAGTGGGACGGGGCAAACTTTAAAGCCGGTTTTCCCGTGCAGGGATGTGGGGAGCCTTATTAACCTCCTAATGTCCGCCGTTACCGGCTCGTCGATTCTCCCTCCAACTTTCTCAACAGCAAGCCTCGCTATATACCCCCAAACATCAATTCCAACCCCCCTTACAGTGTCCCACACTCCCTCCCTCAACGAATCAGCCACCTTATCCTTATCTTTCAGTAAAACTCGTAAAGCATTCTTCACTTTTCTTTCCTGAGGAATGCTGCTTTCATCCATAGATAATATGGTTTTGACTACACCCCTAGTCAGCCTCCCCCTCCACCCATCTTCATTGGCCCTTGGTCCCCTTAGTATCTTACTTCTTCCATCACGTGCCTCAACAAGTCCATGATAACGCGGCTCGAGACCCACGCCCTTTATGTAATCCACTATTTCGCGTCTTGCGTTCTGATCCAAGTCTAGCAGTGCTTCTGAGGTCACGTGGACATGGTACCCTCTATGCCCCGAGAAAACCACTTTTAATTCATCTGTGCTAATGCCAAAATCAGCCGTCAGGTAATCCTCAATTAGCTTAGTCAGCTCGTCTTTAGCCGTCTCCAGACATTCTTCGCATAGCCATGTTTTTTCTTCTATGTTTTGCTCCCCGCATACCGGGCACTTCTCGGGCTTCTTTCCTGGACCGCTTTGCCCGCAGTGCTGGCAAATCCATTTATCATGTACCTCCTTACAGGAGGTTTTAAGGTGGTCTGCGTCAATGTCGAATACGAGATCGCACCCTTCCCATACCTTCTCATCCATTCTTGTAGCATCTGGCTTTGCGTAATATGCCGCGGAGTGAAAAGCGTTAGAGGGTGCTCTAGATACCAGAAATCGTTGAAGACTTTCAGGCTCCGAGAATGCGAGGTGCCTCACCATGGTTTGCGCACCGAAGAACATGAAACCAAACTCCCTCTTTTCCATTGAAGAGGGAGGCTCCACCTTATTCTCCTGATAATACTTTCTGAAGAGGTTTTTAAGGAAAACTTCGTTTTTCGTCTGTCTGTCATTTAGACTCAACTTTCCGCCTCCTTCATGTGGCGTCGTCTATGCTTTCTGTAATACTCGAGAGGGTGTTTCACGTTTCCGCATTCTTCACGCGACAGGCACAAACCATATGTCCTCATGGTTTCACACTTTGGAGGCGTATACCTTGTTCCACTCTTCATGCCTGCAATGTGTTCAACCTGGTACCTTGTCAAGTCCTCCTTGAAGTCAGGCACCTCACTGAAAAGCGAAATAACCTTCTCGACAGGGTAGCCTACGTTGAGGAGAAACGAGGTCAAAGTAAACCTTGCATTGTGAGAGAGAGACTGGCTTCTCCGCAGCGCCGATACAAGCGCTGCTATGCATGGGGGAAACGCTTCCTCCACAATCTCCCCCTCCACCTTCTCGAAAGCGTATTTCTCGCGTTTATCTATAACTCTAATTGCAATCTCACTTACAATCTGCTTTACCTCGGAAGGCACCTTTACGGGTGGCTCTCGTGGCTCTGAGAGCTTTTTCTCGACAGCGCTAGCCAGTATTCTCGTAAAATCCTCCTTTACGAGAAAGACGTATCCCCCCGAAAGGACTCTGTTAACGAGCTTCCAGTATGGGTCATGAAAGCCGGATGCGTACCTCAAGTAATCTGCAAAGTGGATCTTGAATGGGTACCTTCTTCCGCCAATATCCTTCCTAGCAAACTTGCAATTAATACCGAAGGTTTGCGTCGCTATGGCGATCAGCGTGTCATCATCCTCGTTTCTAAATAAGCCTTGAGCCCTCTTCGCCTCAGCCACCGCGAACCTGTGCCGTAAGAAAGGGTCTCCAACAACCTCGACAATCAATCTAGCCACGGGGAAAGAGAGAAACTCGGCTTCAGGGTCGTCTAGGCCAAGAGAAACAACCCCTTCCTCAAGGGCACTTAAAACCCTCTCCTTTCCCCTCTCTAGAACAATACGGTATTCTTCCCTAACTAAGTCGTCTAAGTCTATTTTTCTCTCCTTAAGCCATGTCTGAGCCTCAAGCGTGAAAGGATACTTCGCAATAAAATGGCGAGAAATTATTTTGCACCCTCTCCTCTTCAATAGCTTCTAATAAATTTAAAGGAGAGGTTGATGTTTTAAAGTCCCCTCTTATTCTGCCTCGATCCTAGGAGCAAGCCAGTATGTTACTTTTCCCTCTCCGAGAACCCTAAACTCAAGTTTTAAAGGCATATCCGTGGAGAAGGCGATGGTCACTGTTTCGCTCACGGAAGCCGCCTTGATCATGTCTGAAAGGTAGCTTAGCGCATATATTGCCTTTGAACTTTCCGTCGCGTTAAGCTCTAAGAGAGCCTCACTTCCTTTGTCTATCTTGACTTCTACTCCGCTCGTGTCGCCTGAAGCGGCAATACGCAACCCCTCAGGAGTTGCTGAGATCTGCACGTGATCACTGAACAGCTCAGCGTCTTTTAGCGCTTGAACAAGGGCGTCAGACAGCATTTTCGCTTCAACGTTAAACTTGATGGATGGCGTAGGCGGCTCTTCCCCTCCTATATCTAGGAG
>JAHLWW010000205.1 GCA_019057715.1 Candidatus Jordarchaeum sp. JNZ_1113 | reverse complement strand
CTGTGGCCATAACTGTTGGAAGTCCGTACCTCTCGGTGTTGCTAGGATGAGAGTTAACTATTTTTACCGCGGATAGTTCAAAGTCCTCTATGTATGAAGGCATAACTCTGAGGTCGCCTCCATGCCTCCATAGAAAAGGTAGACTTTAGGCGGCATTTGAACTCGTCCGAGTCCCTTCTCTTTGAAGGTCTCCTCAACGGCATTGATGACGTCAGCCATGTCGAGAAGAGATTTGACATCATGGTCGCTTAGGAAGAGCGTCTCCAAACAAAACCCTTCAACATAAAAGAGATTCATCAATAATTTTGAGTATTTCTAGTTCCAGCAAGATTTGCGGGCAGTATAACCATTGAAGTTTTAAGCCTCAAGCGCACACATTTAGAGAAGCGAAAAGCTTTCTTCCTCCACACTCCTATGACCATAATATTTCAGACATCTGATGGTATAACAAAGAACAATAGAAGTGATCAGAACGATTGATTGCTTCGAGATTAGATTTTACTTTGATTTCCTATAAGAGTCTTCAAGGTCACTTTATATAAAAAAGAGGGGAAGAGGGTTCGTTTTATTCTCCTTTGAATTGTGGTGACCGCTTCTCTAGGAAGGCCATAACGCCCTCCATGGCGTCTTTGCTTGCACTAGCTATCGACGCCAGCGCACCCTCTAGTATCAGTCCCGTGCCGAGCGGGGCTTCCGCTCCGAAGTTAAGGGCGTACTTTGTGACGCGCTGGGCTACAGGTGGCCCTTGCGCCAGTTTCATGGCGAACGCTTTAACCTCTTCCTCGAACTTCTCGCGTGGCACTACCTTGTTAACCAGCCCTATCCTGTAAGCTTCCTGCGCGCTTATCGGTTCTGCCACCAGGCAGAGTTCCTTAGCTTTAGCCAGCCCTATCAGACGAACTAGCCTTTGGGTTCCGCCCCATCCGGGGATGATACCTCTCTGAAGCTCAGGCTGACCTATCTGGGCGTCTTCTGCCGCTATCCTGAAGTCGCAGGCTATTGCGAGCTCGCATCCTCCTCCCAGAGCGAATCCGTTAATTGCGGCTATAACTATCTTGGGGAACCTTTCAATCTTCTGCGTTACTCTCGCCATATACATCGCGGTTTCAAGCATGGCTGAAACCTGAGCGGCTCCCTTGGTCTGCGCCAGAGTCAGCGGCAACGGCTCTTTAAGGTCTGCTCCGGCAGAGAAGAACCTGTCACCGGACCCCGTGATTATGACGACGCGGGCGTCCTTGTCGAACCAAAGCTCGTCCAGCGCCTTGTCGAGTTCATCTATGAGCTTCTGGTTTATCGCGTTAGCCTTCGGCCTGTTGAGGATTATCCATGCCAGCGGTGGCTCTTTCTTCAGAATTAGGGTTTCATATGTTGCCAAAACACACACCCTCCTTCAGTTCACGAATTAGGTGGAAAACGCAACTAACTTATAAGTTTTGCCAAAACCCCACGAATCAGATGGTTAAGGAATACAGGGTCCGGATCATGCTCTGCTTAACAAAGTTTACGCTTTTAGTAAGTTGGCTGAAGGGTCTCACGAAGAATAAGCAAACATTTCAGCTTGGTTATCAGCTACTCAAGCAAGCTTAAAAATTGAGGAAACTTCTCAGAAATGTAGAGATGCGATTTTCGTGGCGAATTGGAGGGAGTTAAAGATGGAGGCTGACGAAATTATTAGGGAGGCTGCGATGGTCCTCCTTAGGTCTAGGTATGCGGTAGCTTTTACTGGTGCAGGAGTCTCTACTGAGTCGGGCATCCCGGATTTCAGGGGGCCATCGGGGATATGGACGAAGAATCCTGAAGCCGAGAAGAAGGCTTACGAGGTCTACGACAAGTTTCTCATGGACCCAAAAGCATACTGGGAAGATATTTTGAGGGGGCCATCCCTCCTCGGTGACCTTTGGCGGGCCCAGCCGAACCCGTCACACTACGCGCTCGCCGAGCTGGAAAAAATAGGGATTCTGAAATGTGTCATCACGCAGAACATCGACAACCTGCACCAGAGGGCGGGCAACAGTAACGTCATAGACTTCCACGGCAATATATCCAAGCTCCGCTGCATAAACTGTGGGGAGAGATATGAACGGGTGAAGTTCGACTTGAAGGAGGCTTTATCGAGGGGGGACGTGCCTAGGTGTTCCAGGTGTAATTACCCATTGAAGTCGGACGTCGTATACTTCGGAGAGCCTATTCCAAGTGATGCCTACGAGAGAAGCCTCGAGGAAGTCAGGAGGTGCGACGCAATGATAGTTGCCGGGACCTCAGCCGTGGTTTACCCGGCGGCGTACCTTCCAAGGTTCGCGAAGATTAAGCCTAACCCTGCAGTCATCATCGAAGTTAACGCCCAGCCGACGCCTCTAACGAAGGAAGTAACAGACTACTTCATTCAAGGCATGACGGGAAAAATTCTTCCAAGAATAGTCGATGAAGTCAAACGGCTAAAAGATGATGCGCGTAAAAACTAAAGAATGTAACGAAAACCCACCTTCTAATCTGGAGGAGGTTGACGCTTAAAGACGGCGACCGTTAAGTAACTTAATGTAAGGTGATGCACGAACAAGTAATTTAGACATCAGATGACCGTCTTTTTAGGTCGTCTCGAGCATTCCCCACGTCCAAGTCTAAATGGAGCACCTTCGATGATATTCTACTTGACTTCTTATAGGCTCAGATTACCTATGTAGCTCTTAACCTTCTCTCATAAGTTTCTCGTCTTCACTTACCAGCGTAAGATCATTGCTTTTCGCTACGAAGACGTAAGAAGCATCATAAAACGTGACCTCTATAACTGCAACGCCAGTTGTTTCTTGCTCGTAACAGTTCACCTTAACAGTCTTAAACAGAATTTAGCGCCCTCTTGATTAAAGCAAGCAGCTGGTGACCTATTCGTACGTCCCCCCCAGCAAAATCCTCTTCCAGAGAATATTTTCCCCTCCATAGCTAAGTAGGGTGTAGTTTCCATGCGGAAGCCTTACTCGCTTCTCCACCACCTCCTCGAGTATCGAGGAGGCGTCAAGAGGAGCCTCATATGGAGCCCTATCCGCCCTAATGCTTTTCACGACGAAATCCTGGAGAACCTGCTTAGGACGACGCCCAGTTTGCTTAACTCCCTCTCGACTTCTTCCAGCTCCCTCCTTCTCGACTCTTCATCTATGGATTTCCTAAGCACCTCTGAGGGCTTAATGCTAAGCTCCTATTAACCTCTAGTGGCATATTCACTTACACGGTCACGTATTTCCATCACAGCTACTAATAGTCACCTACAAATGGTGAACAATTACGGTTCTTTTCACATGCGAAAACATGACCGTATAATCAAGAGAGTTCTGCTGTTTAGACCGGAGCAC
>JAHLWW010000204.1 GCA_019057715.1 Candidatus Jordarchaeum sp. JNZ_1113 | reverse complement strand
ATTCTCGTCCTCAAAAGCTTTCTTCGCTAACTCAAAAGCCCTCAACGCCCTCTCCCTCAAAAGCGCAACATCCTCCCTCATAGCAGGAAAAGGGCAACCAACAAAATAAATACCTTTACCCCGAAGTAGGGAAAACAAACACGGAAAAACAAACCAACTTAACAGCAACGCAACATTCAGAAACAATAACAAAGCCACCTGCTAAATTAAAAACCCAACATCAACAAAAATAAAGTAATACTTTTATGAAAAACCTTATATGAAAAATAAGTCCTTCCCCTCCCTCATAGAGGGATCAATGTTGATGGGGAAATACCTTCTCGCCTTGATCGCAACGCTGCTTTTGCTGTCCGCATTCACCGCGTCATCAGCAATCTCCGCCGCCATACCTGTCCAAGAAAAACTATCAGGTGAAAGGCCACAATTCGGTTTCTCAGAACAATGGAAGTACAACTTCACCCTTAAGAATATAACAGGCGGAACCAGCATCACAACAACAATACACGCCAATACAACAGGAATAACCAGCCGGGTCACCAATGATTACTACGAAAACGTTGAATGCTACATACTTCACTTTATGCCGTTTGACCCGTTAAGCGTCTTCTGGCTTCAGAAAATACTTCGCGAAGTGGACATCACGGACTTTGGCGCGGAAGATCTGCTTAAAATGGGAAACAGCAGCGTCCTTGAGGTCTACGTTAGTAAAGACAACTTCTCATGGGTTCAGACAACGTGGACCGCAAATTACAGTGAAGGCAGCGGCGGCAAGAGACTACATGTTATACAAGGTCCTGGTTATCCAGGCGCTTTATGGACGGCGAACGAGTCGTACTCTTACATGTGCTTTAACTTCTCTCTCTCGACAGGTAAAGATTTCGGCCACTTCACTGATGACCTCAACATTAGCATGAGCGTCTACTGCGATTACTATAATGCTTCAGGATACTACACCAATAAGATTTATCCTGGTAATCTTAGCAATGTTTCCGGTGAATTCTCTATTAGTTTCCCATACACTTACTTGTTCTATCCTAGATTCAATGTTACAGGTGTTGAGACCGTTACTGTGGCTGCCGGGACGTATGAGTGCTGGAAGATGAAGATTATTCTAACCACTAACGGTGATGGTGTTATTGGTTACTTGTGGTATTCACCTGAAGTTAAGAACTACGTTAAGCTGGACATGAACGTGACTGTTGAGTCCGTCGATTACAACGTGTGCGTCGAATTAGCTAGTTATAGTGGCCAAGTGTCTCCTGTTTCTCCCCCCAGCGGCCTATCCTTATTGGCTTCGCTTATCATTTACAGTGCTTATCAGGGTCAGCAGCAGAGGAACATTGTTGTTCTTTCAGGTGTGGCTGTGGTTGTCGTTGCTGGGGTTTCGGTGATGATTTTCGTTGCCCGTCGCAGGCGAACCTAAACCTCTCCTTTTCTTTTTTATAGTGCTGTGGTTGGTGAGGTTAGTAGTGTGATTATTTGTTCTGGTGTTATGGTGTTCCAGCCTAGTATTAATGCGAGTCCGTAAATGAACGCTACTCCTATTAGTATAGATAAGACTAGTATGGGGATGCTGAGTTTCATGAATTCCGTTCCTGAGACGGGGCTGCCATCTTTGCTGAGAACTGAGAGAGCTAGTATTATTCGTGTTTCTCCTACTGGGGTGAGGATGGAGCCGATGTTCATGCCGTAAATTAAAGCCCAGACAGCGGCTTTTTCTGATACGAGCGCGCTGAGTGAGGCAACTGGTATCACGTAGAGCAACACAACGGCTACTGGGACGTCCTCCAGCACGCCTGAAAAGACCGTCGAGGTGATGATCGTCATCAGTATCATTGCCGGCATGTTTCCAAGCGCTAATGACCCGATGATTTCTCCCGCTGTATTTAGAACCCCGGTACTGCACACGCCCCCAATAACTATGAAGATCCCCAGTAGGAATAGCATGAGTTCCCAGTCAACTTCCAGAATTGCTTTTCTAGGTTCGATGCCTCCTAGGATGAGGAATGCGATCGCTGCTGAAAGCGCTACGACGTATAATGGGATTCCGATGGGATTAGCTATAATGAACCCCACGATCATAAGCGCTAAGAGCAGAATTGTTCTCCTAAATATTGCTCTATTTTCTATGAGACTGGACTCGTCAAGCGACAAGACGCGCTCCCTTAAGGAACTGAACTCGTCGCTCTCAGCTGGTGTCATGACTTCCTTAAAGGACCTTTGAATTATTAGTATAGAGATGGCTGAGCATGTTGCCGCGAAGGGGGCTCCGATAAGCAGGAAGCCTCCGTAATCTAGGAAGTATGAGGAGTTCATGTTATAGTGCGACGCCACAACTATGTTGCCCACATTGCTTGTGAGCGTCGCTATTCCGGCGTGGATGCCCACGAAAAGCTCGCCAAGTATGTAGGGTTTCGGATCTATTCCGAGGGAGCGAGTCAGAGTAAGAGTAAGTGAGACTATAATAACGAATGCGGGAACAGCGCCCATCATCGCCGTTAAGGCAAAGGTTAACACGCAGAAATAAATGAAGATCCTTCTAAAGTCTCCACCCCCCATCTTGACAAGCTTAACTCCAATGTACTCGAATAGCCCAGACCTTGAGACTATAGAGGAAACTATGAGAAGAGATATGACTATTACTATTGATTGCCAGTCCACCATTTCTGTGAGCACTTGCTCGCTGGTGAAGAGTAGCGGCTTAAGCCTAGGAGCACTACCTTGAAGATAAGCGAGAAAAGCATCAACAACAGGAACCCAACCATAAGCAACCTCAAAATACCTTCCCGCGATTATTGTTGCAACGGCTCCACACATGGCGGTTAAAGTCTTATTAATCTTCTCAACAACGAGTAAGATAAGAGTGACAACCAGTATTGCCAAGAAAACACCGTTAACCAAGGCGGGGGGAGTATAGATCCAGTTCCTCAAAACTTCTATTATGTAGCTCTGAAGCGCTTCTTGCACTGTATCACGTTCCTCCGCTGACACTTATTTCCTGTTTCCTTCAAATCGCTCTATCAAAAGATATGTTTAAAAGTATATCTATAAAATATTTTTCCCTTAACTCTTTCATTTTCTGGTAATTTTTTTTGAAAACTGTAAAGCGGCTCATCAATAGAAATCTAAATAATTCTAGAAGAAAGTTTAAAGCGGCGTCTATTGGCATCTTCTTACTCCTTCTTGATGGTGTACTTGAAATCGCAGAAGGGGGCTCCGTACCCCATCCTACTTGTTCTTTCGAGCGTTATCTTGGGGTTTACTGTTTCAGCCCAGTTTCTGTAGACCACGTCACAGATTTCACCGCACATCATAGGGATGACATGCTCCCTCCCAGCTTTTCTGAGAGCTTCAAGCC
>JAHLWW010000203.1 GCA_019057715.1 Candidatus Jordarchaeum sp. JNZ_1113 | reverse complement strand
CTGAGCTTACAAAATCGGATGTAGTAAGATTGGGTATCCCAGAGAATAAGGTAAAAGTCATCAACTTATGGGTTCGACCCACGATAAGGCGGGTGGAGGTACACAAATCAAGGAAGACCGTGCTTGGATATGTGGGTGCGATTACCTACAGAAAGGACGTTAAATACATTGTTAAGGCTTTTAACGAGTTCCAAAAACATGAAAGAAATTCCGAACTATGGCTATGTGGAAGTTGCTCAGATAGATGGTATGTAGAAGAAGTTAAGCAGCTAATATCAGAGCTCGGTTTAGAGAAAAAAGTGAAGATCGTGGAAGCTTTCCCGGAGGAAGAAATCTCAAAGATATACAGCTCCCTCAGCGTTTTTATTTCCGGGACGAGGTTTGAGGGCTTCGGATTACCCATACTTGAGGCACAGAAATGTGGTGTCCCAGTCATCATAAGGGAGGAGGCGATCATATCCCATGAAGTCAGGAAATATTGTTTTTTGGCCAGTTCTCCAAAAGATATGGCGGAAAAAGCACTTGAGATAATAGATGGAAGGTTCAAGGAAAAAATTGAGCTAGCAATGGAACACGCCGCTAGTTTTACTCTGGAGAGAGCCGTGAGTCAATTAATAAAGCTCTACGAAGAAATTCTAAAGTAGGTCTGCACAAATTCTCTAACATACTCCCCCAATTTCGATACCGGTTTATAACCAAGGTGCTCCTGAGCTTTTCTACTGTCAAGTGCCAAGCTGGTCGAGAGCATCCTCACTTTTTCCCTTGAGAGGCCGGAGATATTCACTCCAAGCTTTCCAACTGCTTCATTGAAGAAAGCAAGCGGATAGAGCACTGTAGAAGGGACAAAAATTTCTATAGGTTTTCTATGGAGGGCACTGCAGATGGTCCACACTATTTCTCGATGAGTGTATGGTCTGCCATCATCAACATGGAACAGCTCCCCGGTGCACCTCCTTTTTGCAGCAAGTACCAAAGCGTCCACCAGATTCCCAACCCAACAGAGGCTGGTCAAAGCCGACCCCCTGTCGGCGTAGAATATTGGCCTCCTGTTAACAACCTTCCTGTAAACAAACTCGATCATTTCAGACAGTCTGCTGCCCGGCCCGTAAACCGTGGGAGGTCTGAGGATGGTAACTGGGAAATTGAATTCTCTGGAATAGCTTAGCAGCAGCTTCTCCGCTTCCTCCTTCGATTTGCCGTAAAATGTCACAGGATTGCACTTAACCTCCTCCTTGAGTAAGCCGCTCCCGGTTTCTACCAAGCCAATAGCCGCAATACTGCTCACAAAGATAAAGCTTCTGATTCCTGAGTTCAGATAACGCTCGACCAGATTCTGGGTACCGAGAACATTTATTCTGTAGAAAGGTTCGTACTCTCGGACTGAATGATCGAGCAGTGCAGCTAGATGATATACTACGTCAATATTGGTTGGTAAATTTTCCAGCGACTTTCGTTCTGAAAGATCTCCGGGGTAGAGTCTGGCACCGGTTTCAATGAGCTTTTCCATCTTTTCTCTGGAAGAGGTTGGCCTAACAAGACAGAGTACCTCCCATTTTTCCTCCCTAAGCCTTTTGACCAGATTGAACCCAATAAAACCTGTTGCTCCCGTGACAAGGGCGCGCACCATCTTCTAATAACTTGCCAAAAAGGGTATAGATGAAGCTTGCAATATGTCATGACCACTTTGCTGAAAGAGGAGGTGCCGAGAGATTGGTTCTCTACCTTGCAAAGCATTTCAATGCGGAAATTTTTACGAGTTTTGTGTGTCCGGGACGAACTTATCAAGAATTTTTAACCGAAGTACGAATCCATACAGCACCTTTTTTTGTTCCACGTTTGCCAATTTTAAAGCAGGAAGTAGCCTCATTTTGGTTCAGCAATCTAAACTTGAAAGATAAATTCGACCTAGTTATTGCCTCCAGTACTCTAGGCCTTTACGCATGCAAGAGAAATCGTCCTAACATCTGGTACTGCCATACTCCTACTAGGGTTCTTTTTGACCTGTATCAGTACTGCTGCGAACGCTGGGGGATATTCAAAAGAACCGTGCTTTCACTTTGGAGAGCATGGAGAGCTCCGAAAGAGCTAGAAGCGGTAAAGTATGCAGAGAGGATAGTGGCCAACTCTAACAACGTCGTCAAGAGAATCAGGAGATATTATAATCGTGAGGCAACCGTCATCTATCCGCCTGTCGACACCTCCAAGTACCGATGTCGGGATTATGAGGATTTCTTTCTCGTGGTCCAGAGGCTTGAGCCTGCAAAGAGAACTTCTCTAATCGTTCAATCTTTCAAGAAGATGCCCGAAAAAAAGGTTGTGATAGTTGGGGATGGACCTGAGAGAAAAATGCTTGAAGGCTTAGCAAGAGGTTCAAAAAACATACAACTTCTTGGTAGTATCGGTGAGAGGGAACTCTTGGATCTCTATGCCAGATGCTTAGCGGTTATCTATGTGCCGATGGAGGAGGATTTCGGCCTGATTCCAGTGGAGGCAATGGCAGCTGGAAAACCGTGTATCGCTGCGGATGAGGGTGGCCTTAGGGAAACTGTTATCCACGAAAAAACGGGCTTTCTAATAAAACCCACCGAGGAAAACCTAATTCGGGCCGTAAGAGGTCTTACGCCCGAGAAAGCAGAAAGAATGAAGGAAGATTGCTTGAAAAGAGCAAAGGAGTTCGATATTTCAGTATTTTATAAAAAATTCGATGAGTTGGTGAAGCAGACGCTGGGGGAGGAGAGGGGCTAAACTACCTCCCCAGAAGTCATGCCCATCAGCTCCATCGCCTCTTTCAAATCTTCCTCCGAGTTCACATTCGTGTATTTGTCGCACACAAGAAAGATCCTAACTTCATGTCCATCGTCTATCGCACACTGAACGAGGTCAGGAAGTTCCTTCTCTTTTCGCTCATGGTGAATTGGGGTCCGCTCGATATAATCTAAAATCCCATTTTTGAAAACGCAGTGACCAGTCCCCTGATAGTTGTTAAGGGCTTTCTGGGGTTTTTCTATGAGTCTAAAAATCCTCCCTCTTTCGTCGGTGATGACGGTGTATGTTCTCCTTATCTTCTCCCTGTCGGGCTGCCACATTACACCGCAGATTCCGAAGAGGTTTTCCCTCCTGAATTCCTTGACCATCTCCACATGTCGTGAATTGATCAGCACCTCATCCCCGAGAAGAAGGAAAAAATCATCCTTGCCCAGAGCCCCCCTGCTGCACTCTATAGCATGAACCAGCCCTTTCTGTTCCCACTGAATCACGTACCTTATTTTTTTCCCTCGAAAGCTGGTGCCATAAGTGTTTATTATCTCCTCCGCCCTGTGACCAACCACTAAGACGATCTCCTCCACCTCATCGATCTCGCTGGCTCTTTCGAGT
>JAHLWW010000202.1 GCA_019057715.1 Candidatus Jordarchaeum sp. JNZ_1113 | reverse complement strand
AATTAACACATGCCCTCATAGAGATCGACGGTAAAAGGAGGATAGTGCCAGTATTGGTGAGTAGACATATTGAAAGGACTTTGTTGGGAGTCATAACGCTTGAAGCTATGCAACTACGAGTCAACCCACTCACTGAAAAACTGGAGGAATACACCGCCCTCCTCTATTAAATTCTGGAGAGAGGTCTGGGCGGGATTTGAACCCGCGACCCCCAGCTTACCAAGCTCTAGGAACCTCCAGCGGGTTCCTAGAACCTCCAGCAACCTAGATTGGGATGATTTCTTGGAGTGGTGCCTCGGAAGGTTCAGGTCGGAGAAGCATGCTAAGTGCATGTACTACTACGCTAAGAGGCATCATCATATGCTCTTCGACTTCAGGGAGGCCAGCAAACTCCATACCTTCACTAAATCGAAGAGGCATAATGTCATGCTGGCTCTAAACGCTCTCGCCAAGTACCTCGGGTGCTTAGACCTGTTCAAGGCCATGAAGGAGGGTGTGGGGCTCAAGTGGGATAGCTACGACTCCTTTGACTCGTTCCTCTCATCTTATAGCTCTAGTAGGAGCGATGTCTTGGAGTGGGTTAAGGCTCTTAGAAATAGACTCAACTGGAAGTATTACTTCCCAGTGGCATTTATGGCTCTAACCGGGCTTAGAGTATCTGAAGCGTGCACCAGCATAACTGTGGTATACGAGCGTGGAGTTGAGTCTTACTACAACCGTAAGACTTCATGCCTCGAACACTTCAGGTTTAAGAGTCTGTTCATGAGGGGGAAGAAGAATGCTTTCGCAACGCCAGTGTCGCATAAGGTCGTCGAACTCCTTGAAGGATATGGAGGGCCTGTTACGAGGGATACGCTTAGATGCAAGCTTAGGAGGGAAGACATTGGAATAAGGATGCATGAGTTGAGGAGCTGCTGGGCTACGTACTTGAGGTAGAGTGGAGTTGAAGCTGAGGTGGTAGACCTATTCCAAGGCCGCATAGGTAAGAACGTCTTTCTGAGGTTTTACTTCAAGCCGGACTTCAAAGCCGTAGCGGACAAGGTGCTCAACATCATAAGACCTCTAGAGGATGAGTTGTTGGATTAGGATAAACGGCCTCTGGGGAGTTCTCACCGTGAGATAGCCTTAGAAGGCTTATTTTTCAAAGAGAAGTCAGAATAGAGGATATTCTAAGATGGTAAAAAAGAAGGTGGAGGTTTAGAGCGTTAACGGTGGCACTCGGTACAGACCCATCTAAGCCTAGCGTCACTCAGAGGAACGTATCTACCACATATAGCACATTGAACCGTCAGAGCCTCCTGTCTAGATGGACGTACGGATAAACCAGGCGTTCTCTTACGGTACTCCTCTGAATCTCTGCGATCCTCATCTAACATATCCTCAATCAGCTTCTTGGTCTCCTCGTACGATAACCTCCTCTCTAATATATGCCTGAGGGCCTCGCTCTGCCTCTCTTTAGGAAGCATTATGACGGCTAGGGCGTTCTTCAGTCCGATGTCCTTAGTCGCTAAGTGATATAAGAGGTCGGTTGAACCCTTCTCTACCAATCTTACGAGGTTTCCTACAAACTTGGCTTTATGCTCTTCGCGGTAGATCCTGAGGGCTATCTCCTGATAGCTCAGTCCAATGTCGTGGAGTATCTTAAAGTTTAAAGCCAGATCAATGACGTTAAGTTCCTCTCTAAGTACGTTCTCCTTTAAAGCTGTTAGCCTACGTTCAACGTCATCTTCAAATTCATATATTTTCGCCTCCACCTCATCGTATGGATATACATCGAACCTCCTAGCCCCTGCTATGAGCCTATATTTGCCGTTACCAATGGGTTCAACTATAATGGGGGATAGTAGCTGAGCTTCTCTGAGATCTTCTTTTAAAGCTTCGAGCTTATCCTGGTTACGTATGCTCCTAATTCTGAACGCTTCTGTTATGTCGCTTTTTCGTACTCGTGTGGCTCCTATAAACTTCAAATCTCAAACCCTCTCATATGGAATTAAGTGTTCGCGCGTTCCGCAGAGAACCCATTTTACCCTAAATTTAGTGTTGAGCGCTTCTCCTAAGTTTAAAACTGCCAACTGGTTAAACGCATCCCTGAGCTTAGGCCAACTTCTGTATGTAAATCTCTCATAGTAGGTCTTTCCGTTTCAAGTTCCCATCGTAAGAGGAGCCGACTCCCCTTAGGGGTAGTTATTAACCTAGCATCAGCTAGAGTAGCAATTGAGCCGTCTTTGACCACGCCCTTAGCCTCCTCGAACGTGATCCAAGGAGGTCTTAGAGTAGCGTCAACTTCACCTAAGGTTATCTTGGGTTTTAACCCTTTTTCTATGTCATCAAGATTGCGATCCCTATGGCTCATGTTTCATCCCCTCAGCCCTAAACTTTCTTTAAGCTGTTCGGAGAAGATGGTTTTAGAGTCGTAATACGCCATTAAGATTGTTCTCACAAGTTCTGACTTCTTCAACCCCCTAACCCTTGCGTCGGTCTCGATCAGTTCGTAGAGCTCATTGGAGAGACGAATCCATAACATACGCCCCTTTTTTGACAAGGGTCTCACAGAATTAGGATACACGTAAGGTTTTTGTAAAACGTTTTTAGCAATGTAAATCTGGGAATTTGAAGTTGCGTGTCACATATGGGAGAAGGTTGAAGCGCGTTAGAAGTGGCGACTACATTTACTACTATCTTGAGAAATACGAGTACAAAAAGCCTATCGTGGAGAGAAGGCATGCTGGAAGGGCAAGCCTGTCGGTTATTTTAAAACTTGGAAGTCTCCAAGACCTATTTTACGTGAGTAGAAACTTCTTCTTCGCCGAAGGCATTGTTCTACCCAACGGCGATGTAGCACCCGCCATTCAATCGGTTAAGCTTTCTGAGGACCCCTTAATGGATCTCCGAGCGAAAGTTGTCATGACGCGCGTTCTAGTAAAACCGTTTAAGAAGGTTAGAGCCAAATTTGGTTCGAGTAGGGAAAAGCTTGAAGCTTTAAGGCTTGGGCTCATCATAGTACTTACGGCGATATGCGATCAGCTCGGAGACTTGAGGGCTAGAGGTTGGCTTCCATCACTAGATCCAGAAGACGTTATGAAGGATCTTAAAAAGCCCAAGAAGCTTAAAATTAAGGTGTACAAGGATGGGCGCTTGACACTACCTAAAATAGCAAGGAAGGTCCTAGCGGTCAGTAACGGGGGATACATAGAGATGACCGTAAGGCACAATGAGGTCGTTTTAACCCCTAATCCCGTAAGGATCTTGACTTGGGGGGAGCTTCTGGCGTTGGAAAAAGCTCACGTATAATTAGGCGGGTTTAGTGGGCATTTAGAGATCGGCGCATTCATTTAACTGTACGGTCTCCAAAGGCTATTAAGCGATAGCTAGATATGGTCG
>JAHLWW010000201.1 GCA_019057715.1 Candidatus Jordarchaeum sp. JNZ_1113 | reverse complement strand
AATGCACACATAAAAACAAGTCAAGAAACTCAGGACACGCTTGAAAAGCCTTAAAACCAAGGGAAGGTAAACGCTCAAGTCAAAAAAGAAGAATGGTTTCAGCAGCTAATCGTCGCCTGCCTCAGGCAGGCTTAAACGCCAAAATAACCCTTCCGTTTCTCTCTAGGAATTCCGCCTCAACATTTACGCCTAGCCGGATGCTCTCTGGCTTCTCCACGTCGAACCCCGTTAAGCGTGCCGTTATCTTTGCGTCCTGCCCTAGGTCCACGACGCCGAAAGCGTAGGGTTTCTCTCTTCCATATCCCTCAGCGACAAGTGGAGTTGGAGGAACGTAGACTACGGAGAAAGTTACGAGCTTTCCTTTTCCGTTAAGCTCAACCCACTCAAGCTCCGAGCCACGGCACTTTTTACATATGGGTCGTGGTGGCAGGTTCACTGTTCCACACTTCTTGCATTTCGCAGCCATAATTTTCCTTTTACTCAAAAACTCCATAAACTTATTCACTGTGAACTCTGACGTGCTCACAAACTTCACCTCCTGAAAATGTGGACAACGCAGCTCGCCCCCGAGCCGCCCACATTATGCGTTAAACCTACCTCTACACCCGGAACCTGCCTTGCTCCGGCTTCCCCCCTCAACTGGTGCCATATTTCCACCACTTGCGCTGCTCCACTTGCCCCAACGGGATGCCCCTTCGCTTTCAGCCCACCAGAGGTGTTTATCGGCTTCTCCCCGTTTCTTCTCGTTAACCCCTCCTCAACAGCTCTGCCTCCCTCACCGGGCTTAAAGAATCCAAGATCCTCCGTCGCAACTATCTCTGCTATGGTAAAGCAGTCATGCACCTCAGCTATCTGGATATCCCTCGGCTCCAAGCCAGCCATGCGGTAAGCCTCTCTAGCAGCGATCCTCGCCGCTCTAAGCGAGGTAAACTCCTCCCTGTCATGTAAAGCGAGCGAGTCGCTACCTTGCCCCGTCCCAATCACATGTATAGGCGTATCGGTGAACCTTCTCGCCACCTCCTCAGCTGCCAGGATCACGGCTGACGCTCCGTCAGTGATCGGGCTACAGTCGAAAAGCCTTAGGGGCCACGCGACTATGGGGTTCGCCATAGGGTCACTTAGAAAATCCATCTCGTCCTTCCAGCTTGGAACGGGAAGCCCCTTAGCTCTAGCCCTCTCGATTCTCGACTTCATTATATCCCTTATAGTAGATTGAAACTGCGCCTTCGGATTCAAAGCACCATTCTCGTGGTTTTTAATACCGACCATTCTCAACTGCTCAACAGTTGTCCCGTATTTTTTCATGTGAGCATTTGCTATCTCCGCGTACAGCCCTGGAAAAGTCGCCCCGGCCGGGAACTCGTAAGTCGCATCCGCAGCCGACGCTAGTACATCAGTTACTCTTGAAGTTTCAAGGTTAGTCATCTTTTCAACCCCTCCGACACACACGACGTCATGTGCCCCCGAGGCAACCGCTAGCACGCCGAGCCTAAAAGCGACACCACTACTCGCGCAAGCATCCTCTATTCTCATAGCGGGGCCAGGCGTTACCCCAACCATGTCCGCCATAAGGGGGCCAGTATGTACCTGCCCCTCAAAAATGTCGTTAGAGAAATTTCCTAAGAAAAGCGCCTCGATCTCCTTCGTTTCTATTCCCTTATCCACGCTGTTGACCGCCTCGGTGAAAGCCTCCACGAAAAGCTCCCTAGTCGTTTTATCCGGAAAAGCCCCAAACTTACTCATGCCTGCACCTATCACCGCCACACCTCTCGCCAACTTCCCCACAAAAACACCTCCCGCGACAAAAGACCATTTATGGGTGACCAACTGGAACGTTAGCCGTCCTCTCTTAAGAGAGGAGTAAACAGCCGCCGTCTAAAGAATAATGAACCGTCCTATAAAAATTACCGTCTTCCTCACGAGTTTTCTTCTACAGTTACGCTTCCACTCACTCCGGGCAGGGAAAAGCTTTATATTGCCTGTCTAGAACTGGTATCTCCCGCTGGGCGCCATGACGTGAAAGTCAAGCCCACATGCGATTCGGCGAGTACTGCTGTGCGGGAGCCAGTGGGAAAGCCGAATACTGGCGCTACGGCGCCGGTCATAGCATGTGGGGTCTACCCGTTCCCATTCCGAACACGGATTCATGGCGTCCAGCAACAGCTCTTCTCGTTCTAGTGCTTTTCAACGTGGGTGTGGTAACTTTAATATTCTTGAGAGGGCATTCCTAGATTTTGTGTAGTAGTGTGGAAGGTGTTGTCCTGATGGTTAAGCCTAGGTTTTACGTTGATGAGAGTAGCCCGCCGATATCAGACAACCTCTACGAGAAAATAGCGGCTCACAGGAAGCTTTACAGGAAGCTTATCTTCTCCGGGAAGGGAGTTAGGCGTCTCAGAGGAGTTTTATCCTCCGACGACCTTGTGAAGATGCTTAAGGGGGAAGGAGGAACACTTAAGCGTTTCGACATAATGCTTGAAACATACTGCGACAGTGAAACCGAGAGCAAGGTTAAATCGTTGTTCGACGAGGTGTGCGAGAAGCTGCATCCTCAAAAGGCGGTGATCCGGCTTCCGTCAGAAGACGAGGAGGCTGACGCTTTAAGGCTTGGTCTAAGCTGGGAGAACGTCTCGTTCGACGCGTGGGAAGTCATAAATCGGTTTTATAGTATTGTTGAGGAAACCTTCTACACCAACTTCGAGTTCGAGGATAATGATAAGGTAGTATCAGCAGTCAATCTTCCTGTTCCCTTCGATGAAGAAAAGAAGCAGTTTTACCTTGTGGAGCCCATTACTCCGTTCAAGGTGAAGTATCCCAGTGGGGAGGAAAGAACGCTGACAAAGCTTTCATCACTCGTGGAGGAAGCCACCGCCAACCCGGGTGTGACGCCTGAGTTTTTCGTGATTGGTCGAGGTGGCATGTGGAAGCCCCTGATAACACTCGGCTGGTCGTTTGACGATGGGCGAATACTCGTTAAGATCCCGGAGTGGGAAGGTAAGGGCGGCATCGAGTTTATACTAAACCCTCTCAGCGGCGAGGTGCAAGTAGTTAAAGGGGAGCTGAAAGTTAAGAAAGGAGGGAAAGCGGAAAGCATAACCATTGACACCGTGCACTTCATAGAAATGGGGGGAGACGAGCTTTCAAGCTAGCTTTCGTTGAACCATGGCGTGTCAAGGTTCTCGTCGACGTCCACACTAACCCACTCATCTCCCTTCCTAGGATCCCTTTCATGCAGGACCCTTGCAAAGCTAATAGACTTGCACGTGAAGCAGTAAGCCTCAACGATGAAGCCCTCCAAAACATAGAACCAGACTCTCCCCCCGTCGAGTATCCTTCCCTCAGACACCTCGTATTCAATTATCTCCCCATCCTCGCCAATGTGCTCCTCAATAGCGG
>JAHLWW010000200.1 GCA_019057715.1 Candidatus Jordarchaeum sp. JNZ_1113 | reverse complement strand
AGTGGCGGGTGCGCCACAAGCTTCCCAACGGGCACCTCCTCAACCAGCAGCTTAACGGGCTTCTCCACGAAGAAGTACCTATCAGCCTCAGGGTCAATCATCCTCCTATTGACGGCATAGAGGCTCTCAGGACTGTACTCCACGTCGATCAAGCTCAACCCCAAGCTCAGTATAGATGCCCTTAATGCCTCTGGCTTTATCCCCCTCCTCTGGAGGGACTGCAGGCTCCATGTTCGCGGGTCACTCCACCCCATATAAACTCCTTTCTCTATGTTTTTACGTGCCTCCGTCTTGCTGAGCTTCAACCCCTTAAATGTGATTATGCCGTAATGTATGAACTCAACTTCGGGCCACCCATAAATCTTCCACACGAACCTTTCAATGGCATCCTCCTTAACCAGGTCTTTACCTCTCAATATGTGGGTTATGCCAAGCAGGTGGTCGTCTATCGCCCACGAAAACTCAAGCAACGGCCAGACACGATACTTGGAGCCCACACGGGGGTGTTCCCTCTCAGAGATCCTCATTATGACATGGTCTCTCAGGGCAGGGTCAGCTTGATCCATGCCTGTCTTAAGCCTCACAACTGCATCCCCTTCCCCGTAAACCCCCTCCAGCATTCCCTCCCACCTTTCAAGGTTCTCCTCGACTGAGGAGTCCCTATGGGGGCAAGCTTTCATCTTCTCCTTGAAGTTCCTCCTCCACTCTTCTCGCTCACACGTACAAACATAAGCGTAACCCTTCCCGATCAAGTCCTCACAATACTCGTAAAAAATTGGAACTCTATCCGACTTGTAAAACTCCCCATGCCACCTTACTCCAAGCCAATGTAACCCCTCAATTATGAGGTCGTATGCTTCAGGCACCACGTGCTTCTCTCCCCCACCTATCGTGTCGTCGAACACTAGAAGCAGCTCGCCCCCGTACCGCTTAACGTACTCGTCATTCAAGATAGCCATCCTGGCGTTTCCTATATGGAGGGGGCCTGAAGGGTAAGGAGCGAGTCTCATGACAACCTTATCGTAATTCTCAACGTTTGGAAGCGGAGGTAGTTCCTTCCTCTCCTCCCCCCTCCTTTCCTCCAGAGTTTCCGGAGAAAGTTCCTCCAGCATCCTCCTCTGAGCATCTAGAGACATGGCGTTGACTTCCTCAACGACTCTAGTCACAGCTTCGAGGACCTCTTTCGCCCTCTGCCTTAACTCCGGGACTTCAGAGAGAATCTTTCCCATGACTGCCTTAGCGTTAGCCTTCCCACCGTACTTAACCGCGTTGGCGAGGACGTGTTTTAGAAGCTTCCTTCTCAACTCGTCCTCCAAGAACGAACCCCCAAAACTTAACTACTTGAACTTCAAGAATAAAACTAAAAGACACCTTAAAAATCCCTTCCTTCAAGGGAAGGCGGAGGGCGCGCGATGAAAGTGAAAGCAGTGATATTCGACCTTGACGGTACGCTCATAAACACGAAGGAAAGGTTCTTCAAAGTATTCAACGAAACACTGGAACACCTGTCTCTCCCCCCGATCACCAAGGGAAAATTTGAGGAGCTTTACTCTAGGGCGTCACTTGACGAGGCAATACCGGAAAATGCGAGAAAAAATTTCTGGAAGAGGTTCCTGGTGAGATACGGCCAAGTCAGCTCAGACGAAGATGGCCCTATACTTGGAGTCAGGGAAACCCTAAAAGAGCTCAAGGACAGAGGGCTCATAATATGCGTGGTTACTGGTAGAGCATGCAACGCTCACAGCGTTTGGAACGAGCTCGAAAAGCACGGCTTAGCGGAATACGTTGACATCGTGTCGGCGAAAAACCCAAGTGTAAAAGACCACTACCTAAAGGAAGAAGAGATTCTTAGAGTACTGGAAAAGACAGGTGTGAAGCCCGACGATTGCATCGTTGTTGGAGACTTCCTGGCCGACATAGAGACAGGAAAAAAGATAGGCGCATTCACCATAGCTGTCTTAAGCGGCGGGGTCAGAAGAGAAATACTGGAGTCAGCTGAACCAGACATGATACTGGAAAGCGTCCGGGAAATACCAAGGATAATAGACATGCATAAGTAAACTATGCGGACCTTTATTTTGTATCCCGTTAACTTTAATGCGCCTCTTCCAGTCTCCGCTTGCTTCTGACGAGTCCATCTAGAGAGTGGACTTCCAGCACCATCGGGACTCCCTGCGACTTCATGTGAGGTATGAGCGCGTCGAAGTCTATTTTTCCCTTCCCGATCTCTAAGTGCTGGTCGTCTGTTCCGTCGTTGTCGTGGACGTGAAAGGCGATCAGCTTCTCACTTATGGAGGAAATAAAGTCGATGTGCTTCTCGGCGGTTAGCCCCCACGTGTTAGCGTGTCCCACATCATACACTACGCCGACACCTTCATCCATTCCATCCATGAACAAGGCGAACTCCTGAGGAGTAACCAAAATGTTTCTTTTCTTCGCCTTTTCCTTGTTCTCCAAACCCAAGACGACGCCTAACTCTGAAGCGTAATCAGCCAGTCTAGCGACACACCTTTTAGACCTTTCCCACGCTCTACTGAAAAGCTTAGAGGGATAATCACTCGAAAAACCACCACAGTGGAGCGTCAAGTAAAGCGCATTAAGCCTGCTTGCCAACTCAACACTTCTCTTAACCGCCTTCATGGAAGACCTATAAGCGTAATCGTTAAGGCTGGCAAGGTTTACATCTATGTAGGGTGCGTGAAGAGACAGCTTCAAAGACATGGATTCAACTAACTCCTCGAGTTCTCTTAGATTTTCCTCTGAAACCTTGGCCGGGTTGAAGAGCGGCTCTTCACACTTAACCTCAACCACTATAAACCTATTTTCAGCGAAAAAAGCCAGAATCTCCTCTAGACTTCTCTCAAAGCCGACAAAAGTTGCTCCACCAATAATACTCCTAGTCAATGCTCAACACCACCCAAGGTAACTAATGACACGTCAAGACAGTCATTCCTCCTAAAAGTTTTCCGTATTTTTCAATAACCGTTAAAAACCAACTTCGGCACGCCGTAAAACGGAGGAATATCTCCAGAAAATGTATTTAAATTATGAAAGACTTCTCAGCGAAACATTCATATTCTTCGCCTATTTTAGAGTTAGTTAAGTAATTTTTTAGAGGGTGAAAGTTTTGTCTAAGAAATGGCGTGAAGAACTAGAAAAAATTCTTAAGGAAATGGAGGCCGCTGATCCCGACATTGAAGCATCAGCTATAGTTAGGACTGATGGTCTCGTCATGGCTTCAGCGCTCCCAAAAAGTGCTGATGAGGGTTTGATTGCCGCTATGAGTGCTGCCATACTCAACATTGGTTCTAGGGCTCTGAGTGAGCTCGCGAAGGGTGAGCTCGAAAAAATAATAGTAAGCGGAGACAAGGGAGACATAACGATAGTCGGCGTCGGG
>JAHLWW010000199.1 GCA_019057715.1 Candidatus Jordarchaeum sp. JNZ_1113 | reverse complement strand
GGCCCACTGAAGCGCAACTAAAGATGCTGGAGCTCATAAGGAACAAGCCGCTTACGATGCGGGAGTTGGCGGAAAGCCTAGACGTGAATGTATCTACTGTCTACAGGTGGTTTAAAGAATTTGAAAAAATGGGACTGGCTGAGATAAAAAAGGAGAAACGCAGGGCAGCATTGCTTCAAGCGACAGATTTATGCAACCTGATATTTTAATTGCATATTTTTGCAAAAATAACAAAAAAATTAAAAATTATCAATTATTTTCATCTATTTGATGTTCGTAGAAATCCTGTACCCAAAGATCGTTGAGGTCCCATTGGTTAGTGAGGAGCTAAGGGGCTGGAACTGGAGGAACCCGCCGGTAGCTCCATTGCTTGAAAGCATTAAGCTGGGAGTATGGGAGGTGACGTCCAAGTACTGTGCGACAAGATATGATGTGTACCTCTATAGGGTCTTGAAGATCAGACCGAGGCTGACGAAACCTATACTGCTAGGCAGGGCGGTGCATGATTTATTTGTCGAAGCGTTCAGATGTTTGAAGAAAGCCATTCTAGAAGAGCCCAAAAGTGGCTCTGAGCTATACTGTGTCCTGACATCAAAACGTAAGAAAGTAGTTGCTCATATCTTAGAACGGTTTCCAGCGAATTTGGTTGATGAGTTAAGCTGTAACCTAAATTCGCTGTACAATTACCTATCCCTTCAGATATCGGCAGATTATGACCGGTTGATCGTCGAATCTCCTGATATCGTTAGGTCTAGCATAGTGGACAGGTTTCTCTCAATTTCATGCGAGAGACCTATTGACGGTAGTAGGCTGGGTTTAAGCAAATGGTTGATGGTGGATATCTACGCTCCTCCTATTGGTATAGTTGAGGTGAAAACGGGATCGACTAAGGATTTTCACGAGTTAAGCTTGGTCGGATATGCCTTAGCTATGGAATCGAGCGAGTATGCGCCCATTAACTTCGGCCAGTTAATGTATGTCCACCTAAATAACGGCATACATATACTTAGGAAGCTGGTGAGAGTATCAGACGAGCTGAGGAGAGAGTTCCTTGAGGAAAGAGACAGGTTAATGGAGATTCTTTATCATGAAAGGGATCCAGGGTTGCCTAACGAATGCCCAGAAAGTTGTCCATACTATTTTTATTGTAGGGGCGAGAAGAATGAGGAGGTTAATAATTAATGGATACGGAGCATTCGTTGGTTATAAAAAGGGGCTTGTAACAGTTAAAAAGAAGGACGGAAACGAAAGCGTCCCTTTAGGAAACTTAGATCAGATAGTGATAACCACTAGTGGTGCGGCAATATCATCCAAGCTAATCAGAACTTGCTTGAAGAACAAAGTCGAGATCTCGATACTCTCGTCAAGCGGGAGACCATTGGGGAAGGTATTCAGTATTACAAAGTCTCACGTAAAATTAAGGCTAGCTCAGATTGAAGCAAGAAGGACTTCAAAGGGAGCACGAATAGCTAAGAAGATCATATATAGCAAAATCAGAGGACAGTCCAACTTCTTAAAATCTTTAGCCAAGAACAGAACCGGGGAGAGCAAGGACAATATTTTGAAGACCTCCGAGAGGATTGACCAACTTTCTTCGCAATTGCAAGAGCTTCCTGATGAATTGTCAGAAATTAGGCAAAGGTTAGTAAGCATAGAGGCAGATGCTGCTAGGGCGTACTGGGACAGCATAGCAGGCATTCTTCCAGCGGAGCTTGGATTTTCAGCAAGGAAAAAGAGGTTCGAAGGACCGAAGGACCCGGTGAACATATCTCTGAATTACGGTTACGGTGTCCTTGCATCTGAAGTCTACACTCTGGTTGAGTACTCCGGACTTGACCCTTGGTTCGGCTTTTTACATGAAGATAGTTGCAGGAGACCTGCGCTCGTGTACGATATTATGGAACTGTTCAGAGCCGCTGTTGTAGACAGAGTCGTGGTTACCTTGGCTCTCAGGAGCCCAAACACGTTGCTGAAGGCCATAGACGCTACATCCGGCAGGCTGGAAAGAGATTTCAGAGGGACTTTACTGAAAGAAATATTCGAAAGGCTTGAACAAGGAGTCTCTTTCGGTGGTCAGCAAAAACCAATCTATGCTCACATGTTGTCGCAAATTAGAGAGTTAGCCAGATACCTACTAGACCACTCGCATGACTGGAAAGCTTTCGTGCTGGGGTGGTGAGTATGAAGACGCTCGTAATATATGACATTTCGGATGACGACGTCAGGAATAACGTAGCAAACATTTGCTCATCATTCGGGCTGACCAGGATACAGAAAAGTGCCTTTATAGGATACCTTCCTAACTCCGTAAGAAAAGAGTTAGTTATAGCGTTAAAGAAGGCTATTTCTAGGGCGGATGCAAATGTGCAGGTGTTCATATTCTGCAACTATTGTAGCATGTATAGAGAAGTCTTAGGAAAGGGTGGTCTTGAAGGTGTTACTGAGCGAGTCATTGTCAAATGAACCACTCTCTGTGAGCGATCTGAAGCAGTTCGTCTATTGTCCAAAGATACCATACTTCATGCACGTCTTAGGGTTCAGAGAAAGAATTACGGAATGTATGAAAGAGGGTACTGAATCAGAAGATAGGATCGTGAGATTGGAGGAGAGGAGGAGAAAGCTTGCGAAAAAACTCAACGTCGATGTTAAGCTATTCGATGTCAACCTTTACTCGGAGAAGTTGGGGTTGGTTGGCACAATAGACTGTGTAGTAGTACGCGGTATGGAGGTCTCACCAGTTGAGTTCAAGAGCTCTCCAAAACCTAAGAAGGTCAGCGAAAATCACTTAATCCAGCTGGTAGCCTACGCGTTGCTTTTGGAAAGTTGCATGAAGAAGGTCTCGAAGAAGGGTTACATAGTTTACGAGAAATCCGACGATTTGTTGGAGTTCAGCATAACAGAGAAGATGAAAAGGTATACTATGAAGAAGATAGAGGAGGTGAAGAGGATTATCGCCGAAGAGGTATTTCCGGAGACCAGACAGCCGGCTTCTAAGTGTACATCCTGCGGTTATAGGAAGGTGTGCCAACCTTATATACCGAAAAGCTTATATTCTTTCGCTGGAGTTTATAAAGTACCCAGCAAAAGGGGCACCAGCGAGAGGTTGGGAGAATAAAGTGGCCTAATTCCCGGAAAAACCGGGGAATTAGGCTCGGAATCTCAAAAAGAGAATTGAAAGTTCAAGTTCTGAGCGGTAGTATTCGGCCCAATATTTGCCAGTTGGGAATCTCAAAAAGAGAATTGAAAGTAATTTTTTCGACTTCCTGTGCTACATCTATGTCTTTTTTGTAGAATCTCAAAAAGAGAATTGAAAGTCTTTATCAGTGCCTTCGCCTTTCTTCGTCTCGTCTAAGTCTTTGAATCTCAAAAAAGAGAATTAAAAGAGGCGCGTTATGTTTGAA
>JAHLWW010000198.1 GCA_019057715.1 Candidatus Jordarchaeum sp. JNZ_1113 | reverse complement strand
GAGGAGGACCAGACCGCCACATACGAAATGGAATTAAGCGTCGCTGTACCGTTCTCTTGAACCACGTAATTTTCCTTCAAATAGTAGAGAAGAAAGGGGCTAGTGGGTAAAGAGGCTGACGGGGAAGGAGAAACATAGACCCACATGCAAAGAGAGGCGACGACCACGCCTATTACTGCAAGAGCTAAAAGGAGCTTGGCTGTCTCTCGAGCTGAACTCAACCATGAACCCTCCCACTAAACTTCTTCTTAACCAGCTTGTTAATAGACACAACCACCAAAGGAAGAAGGAAAGAGCTCAAGTAGCAGGCAACCATGAAATTTCTCGCTTCAGGGGGCAGCTCCCCCGGGTTTGGCATTATGAAAGAAGACACCGCCTCATCAGACTTAAGGTGAACATCCTTTACACTCCCATTAGAATAAGTAACGGTCACTACCAAGTCAAAGGAAAAAGACACAGGCAACCCCGCCGTATCCTGCCAGACCACTAGAAGCTCGGAGACATAGATGGGTGAAAAACCAATAAGCGTAGAGTTGAACGCCTTATCAGACAAGAAGGCATCCCGTGCAGGAACCAAGAAGCCCCTTGAAACAACACTCCCATTACTCGTCCCTCTCAGCATCAGACTGTTCACTCCAGCTGTCGGAGCAGGTGAAGCAGTCATCATGAGCGACCAGCTTCCTATTCCTCCCTCGATCAGGATGCCAGTATCTACTGTGACGTTGAAATTAACGCCACTTCCATCAGCGTTAGGAAAAGTGTAGGTATGTCTCACTGGCTGAGCACTAACTGGGCCTGACGTGAAAACAGCGCATGGAGCAACCAATGCTAAAACTAAAAGAAAGACCAGCAGTCCAACAACGCGACGTTTGCTGAGCATGACGCCCCCGCCAAATATGTCGGTCTAAGATACATTCCGCAGCCACCCATTTATATAAGTGTTTTCATCATGGCAAGCCAACTAGCAACAACCAAAGATCCAGAAGAAAAACCTGCGTCTAGAAAAAAATCGCGCCGTGCATTACCTCAAAAGCCAAGCTCCTATCCAGCCCATTTAATTCCATTCCTATTCCTTGAAAGTCTTCCCTTTACACCATCAACGAACGACACAAACACCCAAAAGACAAAGCAAAGCGACTAGAAAGGAGGAAAACAAGTTAACACGCCACGACAAGACTAAACGACAAGACTAAAAAATCGTGTAAACAGTAAAAGCACACGCAAAAACGCGGAGAAACCCAGAATTTATTTAAGGGCTCCGAGCCTGAATGAAGCTGAGGAAACCTATAGGAACAGATACCTCACACGAAACATGGGAGGGGCAACGCGTTGAACGTAAGAGTTAGCAGGCTATACAGTCAACCGGTTGAAACCCTCGAGGTCGAAATCGTCGAGAGAAAGGGGATGGGGCACCCAGACAGCCTTTGCGATCACGCCGCCGAAGCTGCAAGCGTAAGCCTATCAAAGCATTACTTGGAACAGTTCGGGGAAATCCTGCACCACAACGTCGACAAAGCGCTTCTAATCGGAGGAAGAGCCAACGTGAAGTTCGGCGGAGGAGAAATTCTCGAGCCGATAACGTTCATCCTCGCAGGCAGAGCCACAACGGAAGCAACCACAAAGGAAGGCGTAAAAACTATTCCAGCCGAGAAAATAGCGATTAAAAGCATCAAGGAAGAGCTCAGTAAATGCCTACGATTCCTAGACGTAGAAAAACACACCGTCATCAAAGCCATACTACGCCCAGGATCAACCGACCTACGCCACATATTCGAGGAAGGAAAAAAAGAGGTGCCATTATCAAACGACACAAGCCTAGGCGTCGGATTCGCCCCCCTAACCGAAACAGAAAGAATAGTCTTAGAGGGAGAAAGATACCTCAACTCCAAAAAAACCAAGGAAAAGCTTCCAGAAGTCGGAGAAGACATAAAAATAATGGCCCTCAGAGAAAAAGAAAAAATAACGCTAACCGTAGCCGCAGCAATAATAGCCCCCCTCACACCCGACAAAGACCACTACATAAGCGTCAAGGAACAAGTAGAAGCAGAACTAGCTGACCTCGCCTCGACATACACAAACAAAGAAGTAGAAGTAAAAGTAAACGTAGGAGACAACTACGAAAAAGGGATATACTACCTCACACTAACAGGAACATCCGCTGAAAGCGGCGACGACGGACAAGTCGGAAGAGGAAACAGATGCAACGGGCTAATAACTCCTAACAGGCCTATGAGCATGGAAGCAACAGCAGGAAAAAACCCTTACAGCCACATAGGAAAAATATACAACATCCTAGCAGGCTCCATAGCAAGCAGAGTAGTGATAGAAATAGGAGAAGTAAAAGAAGCGTACGCATACGTTCTAGGACAAATAGGAAGAAAAATAAACGACCCATTAATGGTCAACCTGCAACTCATAGTAGACCCAGCCGCTCCATGGAACAGCATACAAAACGAAGCCCAACAAATAGCAAAAGAAGAAATATCTAAAGTGACAAACATAACAAAACTAATCCTAGAAAAACAAACACCACTATTCTAACAACACACTAAACCACCCAAAAACAATAAAAATAAAAAGCAAAAAAAGACACTATAGCAATGTGCGGCCGTCGTCTAGCCTGGACCAGGACGTAGACCCGACAGGGGCGAATGCCCTCCAAGCCTGCGACCCGGGTGACGCGCTACGACGGCGCGTCCGGGAATTCAAATCCCGGCGGCCGCATCATCACTATTAATTGACTTAATTTTTATGTAAGCCTTTTTAACGTAGTGTCGTCCACATTTATCTATCTTTGAGTTTGTATGTTCTGTCGGCTTTTATTGTGACGGGTGCTCGTAAGGAGGTTTGCCATAGAGAAGTTTTTATGTTAAAAATTGAGAATTTAGAAGGAGGTGTGTTTTTTAGGGTATTATTATGCGGAAGTGTGAGGTTTAAGGGTTGAACCCAGAGCAGTTGGCTGTCGTGATTGCTTCTACACTCCAAATTATTGCCGAAGCGTGTTTTTCGTTCAGATTTCTTGCATGGCTTTTCGGAGTATTTCTTCCGCCATCTGTCTTGTTGTAGCGTTGCCGCCCAGGTCAGGGGTCACTTTCACTCCTTCAGCTACCACGCTTAACGTGGCGTTTCTGAGCTTTTTGGCCTGGGTGGTGTATCCTAAGTGATCGAGCATGAGCGCGGCTGCCAGTATTATGCCTGCCGGGTTCGCTATTCCTTTGCCCGCTATGTCTGGTGCGCTTCCATGTATTGCTTCAAACATCGCGTGCTTGTCTCCTATGTTAGCGGAGGGGCATAATCCTATGCTTCCCACAATACCGGCGCATAGGTCCGAGAGGATGTCTCCGAACATGTTTGTCGTTAGAATAACGTCGAAGCGCTTTGGATCAAGGACTATATTCATCGCTGCGGTGTCTACGTGCATTTCCTCAGTCTTGATTTCAGGGT
>JAHLWW010000197.1 GCA_019057715.1 Candidatus Jordarchaeum sp. JNZ_1113 | reverse complement strand
GAGTCCGGCGTCGCAGAGGATCTCCAAAAGCTCGTGCCCCTGGAGCTCGCAGAACCGGCGGATCTGGTTCTTCTGCTCCTCGAGGGAGCCGGACTTCACCTGGTTCTCCGTGGACACCCGGGCATAGCCGAGGACCTTCATCCCTGGTGGACCATAGGGTAGCTTTTTTACCGGATATGGTCAAGTACTAGTAAGGTAAAGAACTTTAAGGTTTTTAACTGCTTTGTGCATTTGGCCATTCTTGGCTGAACCCAATGGTCTTTTGACTGTTACCGCCCGCACTTCAGGGTAGCGCGTGTGATTGCAAAACCTTTGAATCTAAGGAGAAAAAGAAACGGGTGGGCACAGGGCATGACAAGCACTTTAGATGCTCCCGCAGCTATTGGCTGTCTCTTCTTGTCTGGTTAGTGAAGGTGAGCTTTTGGATATACCGTGAGCTAGAGATTTATGCCAAAGGTATGTGCATTTGTTATAATAATGAAGGTGGAATATGTGGCATAAAAAAGCCGGTGTCGTTTTCTGTGTGCTTGTTGGTCTGTGGGTCTATTTTGCTTACGCTGAATGGGAAATAAGATTTTATGGGGCTGTAGGTGGAGAGGTTGCGGGCTCCTGCTACGTATTGACTAACGGAATCGAAGCTATCCTTATTGACTGTGGTAGCCATATCAGCGAAGAAATAGAAGTTGATGGCCAAAAGGTGAGAATTGAAGATTATTGTCCATTTGATTTCGCTGGAGAAAATATTAAAGCCATCATTATTACACATGCACATGATGATCATATTGGAAGACTTCATTATTTTTTCCTCCATTACCCCAATTATACAGGCCCAGTTTTTATGACACGCGCTACCAAGGAGCTCTATGTTCGTAACTGGCAAAACACGATTAACTACATGAAAGATAAAAACGGAGGAGATCTTGATGAGTATACAAAGAATAAAATCGCTGAAAGACTCTTGTCGCAAATTGACGCTGTGGATTATCTGGTGACCTTCTCTCTTATCGCGAATGTTTCCGCATATTTTGTCAACACTGGTCACATCCCAGGCGCAGCAGCTGTTGTGGTCAATATTGTAGAAGGGGAAACGGTTACTACATTGACGTTCTCTGGTGACATAGGTCCAGGTGACCATCCCCTCTTGCCGCCGCTTCCTTTACACACTTTTTCTCTCACCAATACGGACATTTTGGTGGTTGAGTCCACGTACGGAGATGTAACCCGTGATCCTTTAGCCAAAACGCGAGAACTCCAAGACTTTTACTCTACAATAAGGACTAGCTACGAAAAAAATGGACTGGTAATAATCCCAACATTCGCCTTAGACAGAACACAAAGGGTTTTAATAACAATTTTGGACGGGATTAGGAGAGGAGAACTCCCCGAGGCGCTAAAAATCGCTATAGGAGGAAGCTCTTCACAAAACTATACCCTCGCATACAAAGCCCTTATGGCCGATGAACTACTGTGTAGTAAATATTTTTCTACGACAACCTGCGTTTCAAGGCCCTTGGCTCAAGGAGGGTTCACATTCGAACGCTTTAATCGTAATCCAGAATTAGCCAAGAATTACCACGTCATCATTACCCCCTCAGGCACAGGAGCTTCGAGTGATGCAGAAGTATTGCTGCGGCGGTATCTTTCAGACCCCAACACAGTGGTCCTAAAGGTAGGATGGGCTCCACCTGACTCTCCAATGGGACAGCTTGCAGCAGGAGCCAATAAAATCACCATGGCCGGGAAAGAAATTCAAGTTCGTGCTAGTATTAAAAGCTACCATAGCCTTTTTTCCGGCCATGCGGATCAGCTGATGCTGGTCAACTTTATTCAAGCATTCCCGAAACTTAAATATGTCGTTATAACTCATGGCTCGGAACGGGCTAGAAACATATTGCAAGAGCGCATACAAGAAGTGAACAAAAATGTGACCGTCATAAAGCCGGGTTATCGGCAAAAGTTGAAGCTAAAAACCATGTCGCTCGAAGCGCTCCCAGCTCTAACCACTGGTTGCCCATCACCATCCTCTCTCGATGAAGTCTGTATATCCGCATCCGAGGCCAGGCAGTATGTGGGCAGACGGGCATGGGTGCACGGCGTCGTTAAAAGTGTACGAAGGTTGGACTATGGGCGAGTGTTTTTAAATCTTGGACAGCCCTACCCCGATCACATTTTCACCGTAATGGTTACTGAAGAAGATATTGATAAATTTGATGACCTATTGGGATATGGTTGGGAAAATACATTGATAAATAAAACCATTTGTATCAATGGCACAATTAGACTCTATAACAATATACCAGAAATTATAGCAACCAACCCAGAACAACTAAAAGTAATTCCTGGAGATGCATCTAAAGCTTGTCCATGTAAGTGAATAAATACAAACTGGAAAGTCTTGCTTCAGGCCGACTATTCTGAGAGGATGGAGATCTCGACGTCTAAGAGGATGTCAATAAAGTTGCGACTCCGAAGTTAGTCGACTTTTTGTATCTACGGCTTGGTAGAATTTATCAAATTTCTTTAAAGTTTCCTTATTTGTATTTGTAAAGGGCTAAAAACTTTTCCACTTCTTCTCGAAAGGGAAGCGACGGCTGGGCTCCGCGCCGTGTACAAGCCAGTGCTCCTGCCGCATTTCCCCAGACAATGCCCTCTTCCAAACTAAGCCCTTCCGCTAATGCCACGGCAAGGGCTCCGTTGAAAGCGTCACCTGCTGCGGTTGTATCGACGACGGGAACATGAAAAGATGGGAAATGTCGAATTTGATCGCGCGCTATTAGCCAGGCCCCTTCTTCTCCAACTTTGCAAATAACATGCTTTACCCCAGTATTGAGAAGCTTCTTTCCCCCTATCTCTACGTTGCTTGTTCCGGTTAACGATTCAAGCTCAGTAACATTTGGTGTGATAATATCAATCCTATTAGTCGGAAGCGAAGATAAACTATATGCAGGTGCAGGATCAAGAATAACAAGAGGTTTTGCAGGGGGCAGTTTTCGTAAAAGATACGCAATCGTAGTTATAGGGATCTCAAACTGCATCAGAAGCACCGAAGAGGACATAATCACGTCTAAAACCGTGTCCACATAGGCTTCGTCCACATGTCTGTTGGCACCTGCTAAATAAAGGATAGCATTTTCACCGGAAGGAGACACGAATATCGCAGTAGTTCCCGTGTATACACCCTCTTCCCTTTTCACGTAGTCAACATTAACTCCGCTATTTTGAAGCGATCTCAACAACTCCTCACCGAACGGGTCATCTCCAACTTTGCCCAAAAAGACCACATCTGCTCGAAGTCGCCCACAAGCCGCTGCTTGGTTTGCCCCCTTTCCACCGGGGAAACGGTTGTAGGATTTCCCAGCGATCGTCTCGCCAAAACGGGGGAGCCTCTCAACTTGAAAAACAAGATCAATATTAGCCGAGCCTAAAACGGCGATCATCATCCCACCATCAACTTAATCGCCTCATCGATTGTTAAGTCGGAGGCAGGGC
>JAHLWW010000196.1 GCA_019057715.1 Candidatus Jordarchaeum sp. JNZ_1113 | reverse complement strand
CGTCGCCTACACGTAGCTCCTTTAAAAGTCGCACCTCAAGCATACCTCTCCTGTGACCGGTTACCTGTCCCACTTTGACCCCAACGTTGTCCGGTCTCTCGTAGTTCATCATGCCCACGCCCGGATCGCCGTCAATGTATCCCTCAGTAAAACCCCTGCTGAAAACAGACGCCAACCTCTCAACAGCCCGCTTACCAGGCTTTCTATTCTCTAAGGCCCCTTTTAGCGCGTGCTTGTAAACGTCCACGGTGACGGCGACGTATTCGGGACGCCTCATCCTTCCCTCTATCTTAAAGCCATCCACTCCTGCCTCGACGAGGTCTCGTAGGCGGTTGACGAGACATAGATCCCTCGTGCTCAGAAGATGCCCTTCAGCCAGAGTTTTACCCGACGTGTCAATTAGCTTATAGCGTTTACGGCAGGGCTGGGCGCACCTTCCTCTATTCCCGCTTCTCCCTCCTATGAGACTACTCATGAGGCAGGCTCCCGAGTAGGAGAAGCATAGGGCGCCGTGGACAAAGGCCTCGAGCCACAAGCCTGTTCCAGTCCTTATTCTTCGAATTTCCTCCAACGTTAGCTCCCTTGCCAGTATGACTCCGTGGGCTCCTAGCCTCTCGAAGAATCTGACCGCCTCGAGGCTGTGAGTGGTGGTCTGCGTGCTGGCGATCAGCTTTAACCCATGCAGGCTTTTACCCATCTCCAAGACCGCCAAGTCTTGGAATATGACTGCGTCAACTCCCATCTCGTGGAGCTCTCCGAGGTAGTGGGCGGCCGCTTCAAGCTCCTCGTCGAAGACCAATGTATTAACGGTGACGTAGACTTCAACTCCACGCTTATGTGCGTATCTCACCGCGTTTTTTATTTCGTCTAGGGTGAAGTTTTCAGCGTACTGCCTGGCGTTAAAGGATTTTCCTCCGAGGTAAACCACGTCAGCTCCGCATTCCACCGCGGCTAGAAAGGATTTCCACTCGCCTGCTGGAGCCAGAATTTTCGGACGCATGAAACCACCAATCTCAGTGAAAAAATGGAAAAATTGCCTAATTTGCTTAACTATTCGTATGGCGACAAGTTGGTTGAAGAGGAGGCAATGCAGTTAGCATTTCACTTCTCTGGGGGAAGGGAGAGGAAGCATGTTGGCTAGTAAGCTTTATAAATGCTCTCGCAAGTCTTCCTTATTAAAGCTGGTTGAGCGGTGGTGTTCTTTGAGCAAGTATCTTAGCCCTCCTAGTGAGGCTGACGTGGAGCTCTTCGAGAGGATGTTAAGGAACGTTGGTGTTGAAGAGTTCATGGACGCTGCGAGAAGCGCAGCTGACACGGTGAGTGCAAGGCTTAAGGAAGGGGACGTGAATGGTGCTGCCGAGTACGTATTCGACATGGTTGTTCAGTCGGTTATGGTGAACAGGCTTGAAGCGCCTAGAAAGGTAATAGACCTGCTTAAGAGAAGGGGTGAGAAGCTTAAAGGGCTACTCGAAAACCCTATCTTTAGGGTAAGTGACAAGTTGTTGGAGTCATTCGAGAAGGGCGACGTAAAGCTCTTCGCCGACGCCATGAGCAGCGTTGAGAAAGAAGTGCTAGGGAAAACGAGTCTCGACATAAGGTTTTCCATAGTGAAGGACATACACTGCGCATTCTACAAGTACACTCAGTAATTACTGTTTTGGTGGGAGCCCGCAGTCTTTACTCTGCTTCTCCTTCTTTACCAAATAAAGAGAGAGAATGAGAATGCTCTGAAAAATCATTAATGTTAAGAGCAGGATGAGTCCGAGCGTGTTTTGAACGTTGACCGGAATGGGATACATTTCTGGGGGGAGCATTCTAGCCCACCAGTTGGACAGAAAGAACATGTTAACTGTGACCGCTCCTATCACGAGGAAATATAATAGGTAGCTGGTGGCCAGTTGAATTTTGAGGATCCTGCCAGCCAGCTTAACCCGCTTCTCCAAACTCAAGGGCAACACCCGAAATAAGGGAAAACTTAGAAATTATAAAAGTTGACGGGAGAGCTACCTCCCAAATGCTTTTATAGGTTTTGATTATGCTTCGTGTTACGCTTCAATGTGCACGCTACATATCTGCTGTCTTTCGAGGGTCTCGGAGTTGACGCGTTCCGCTACAATTTGCCTCCTGCTTATCGTTAATAGGTTGAAGGATGGCGGCGTGTGAGCTTTTAGGCGAAGGGTTGTTGCTGTCCCAGCGTTTATAATAAGCATTCCGTTAAGCCTCCAGAGCCAAGGAACATGCTTGTGTCCGCATAAAATCAGGTGAACGTTGAGGTCTGAAAGGAGCTTCAGAAAGTCACCTGAGTCTGACGGTATATTTCTCTCTCTTCCCGTTCCAGGGACGGGCACAAGGTGGTGATGAAGAGCTACAACCTTGACGCCGCTAAAATCCTTAAGCTCGTTTTCAATTATACGGTAGGCGAGGCGGCCGACGTGCCCGTCGTCAAGGTCTGGCTCGGTCGAGTCCACCCCCACCACCTTGACTGGCCCTACTTCGACGCTTGGATAGCGTGTCCCGAAGATTTCCTCGAAGATAATGTAGCCCGCATTGCGCGAGTCGTGGTTGCCTAAGACCACCAGCATGCGTTCAACTTTGAACTGGTCAAGGAAGGACTGCGCCTCCCTGTACTCGTGGAGGTACCCCTCGTTCGTAAGGTCTCCTGTGACGACGAGCAAGTCGGGTTTCGCCCTGTTAACCTCGTTCACAACATTTTTCTCTAGCTCCCTCGAAAAGTACTGGGATGTGACGTGAACATCAGAGACATGTGCTATAACGACTTTTTCTTTCATAAGGACCCTCCGTTGCCTGTTTATTACTGAGTTGAGGGAGCTTTAGGTGTTTCGTGCATGCGTCCTGAGAGAACTGAGCTGACTCCTATACCGTTGTGCATGAGGAATGGTATCCCTGCGGCTGAGCAGTATGTTAGGCGAGCCATGTGGTCGAGTAGGGCTACTGCGAGCCCCAAGTTCAGGGGGAGCCCTGTTACTCCTAGAACCGCCGCAACTATGAACTCATAGACTCCAAAGCCTCCAGGGACAACTGGGAAAAATTTTGAGGCGAAACCTAGGAGAGCTGACAAAATGCAGACGCCAGCCGAGATAGAGGAGAAAGGCGACATGAATATGGCAAGCGTGACGGCGTCCGTAAGCCAGACGCTGGGATAAACGCCCGCCAGCACTGCGAGCACAAGAATTTGAGTAAGCTCCGGTATACCCGCTGCGTTAATGAAAATGTATATGGAGAGAGCGTCGACAACCCATATCGGGGGTGAGAGCGCGGCGGTGAGCAATAGTGCCTTAGGCTTCTTGGAGAGCTTTTGCACTCCTTCCTTCATTCCGAGAGCCAAACTATATACTACATCGTGCATTCTCCTTGAAACCTTGTGTAGCCTAAGAGAGCTCACTATTCCCGGTCCAGCCACGCAGAAAGCCAAGGTCAGGAGAAGGATCATGGCGAGGACTGCGAATATTATGATTGATATGAGCTTTATGT
>JAHLWW010000195.1 GCA_019057715.1 Candidatus Jordarchaeum sp. JNZ_1113 | reverse complement strand
ATCTAGTATCAACCCCGATATAGTATTCATCAAGGTGGTTTTCCCTGCTCCATTTGATCCTACTACTCCGACAATTTCTCCTTCTTTCACATAAAAAGAAAGGTTGTTAACAGCTATGGCATTTTCGTAAAAGACAATCAAATTACGCACCTCAAGCACTTTCAGCCCCCAGATAGGCCGCTTTAACTAATTCGTTTTCTATTATTTCAGAAGGTCTACCTTCTGCAATTTTTTCACCGAAGTTAAGGACTATTACTGTATCTGCTATTCTGAAAAGCTCACGAAGCCTGTGCTCTACCATTATTATAGTCATCCCACCCTCTTTCAACTTCTCAATGATGGGCATGGTAGCAGCGACTTCGGACATGGACATTCCTGAGAACAATTCGTCAAGTATTAAAAGTTCGGGTCTTAGAGCCAAACAGCGCGCAAGTTCCAATCTTTTAAGGTAGCCGTGGGGTAAGCTTGATGCCACTTTGTATGGTACCGAAGAGTCCTTTTCGAACCCAACGTCCTCTAGCAAATCCAAGGCGACTAGATCTCGATCGCCGTATTTACCACCCCTTAAGGCCTTTACCCTTTTCGAGTAAAGGGGGATTATCAGGTTTTTGTAGCTTGGTAAGTGGAGAAAAGGACGTACTACTTGAAAGCTCCGTGCTATTCCCTTTTGGGCTATCTTGTAAGGAGAAAGCCCTGTAATGTCTTCTCCCTTGAAAATTACTTTCCCCTTGTCAGGTTTGACAAAGCCGGTGATCAGGTTGATTAGTGTGGTCTTGCCAGCCCCGTTTGGTCCAATAATCCCCACAAGTTGGCCTTTTTGTACCTTGAAGCTCACGTCCCATACAGCCATCACTCCCCCAAAGGACTTCGTCAAGCGTTCTACGGTCAAGAGGTAATCCATTTATACCTCGACGATCCTTTCTACCTGCTGATATTTCCTTCTTATATAAGGGAAGATGCCCTCAGGGAGGGCAATCACAGCTACAAACAAAAGGACGGCATAAACGACAACTCTAAGAGTCCCTAGTGTCCTTAGGGTTTCCGATAATGGGACGATAACAAAAGCCCCTATCGCAGGACCGGCAAACGTCCCTACACCGCCTAATATAGCAGACGTAAGCGGCATCAACGAATAATCAAGCGCGAATGCTGAAAGGCCTACTGCTTGGTAAAAATGGGCCATAAACGCACCAGCAAAACAGGAGGCGATTGAGGCAACGAAAACGCATTGGGCTTTATAAAGTTGCACATTTAGACCAGAAGCAAGTACTGCTCTATCATTATCTCTTATAGCCTGAATGACAAGGCCGTAATCAGAGTTAATGATCCTCCTGAAGGCGAATAACGCGGTGAGAAAAGATACAATGGGAATATAAACTTCGGCCCATCGGTTGGATATAGGCATTAAGCCTGTTAATCCTTCTGTACCTCCCAAGATCTTGGTTGCTTCGATTATCCTGGTAAAAAACAAGGGAAGGGCAAGGGTGATTATGGAAAAGTAAACGCCTCTTAACCTCAACACAGGGGCTAAAATGGCAGTGCAGAAAAGTGCTCCGGCTACAGTTGCAATGACCATCGCAAAAATAGGATGCAAACCATATTTCAGGTGGGCATATGCGCTGAAATACGCACCTGTTCCAAAGAAGAAAGCCTGTCCTAACGAGAACAACCCTACGGAAGCCATGTAGTCCCAGCTCAAAGCAAGGAGACCTATGATGCAGCTAAGGACGGCTACTTTCTCATAATAGTATGCCTTACAAAACTGTGTAATTAGTGGCAATATGAGCAAAGCAATAACTGGTGTCAGCCTCGGTAATAATAGATATAACATCTCCCTGTAAGATGCTATCGCATATATATCATCAGATCGAACTTTGATCCCCCTGTCAATCCTTTCTTTCCTTCTCATCACTTATACTCGTTCTTCTAGTTCTTTTAATTTTCCAAGAAGTCCGGATGGCATAAAAGTTAAAATCACAATAATTGTCAGTAAGTATATAACCATTGTCCAAGCCGGAGATAAAAAGTAACTCACTATTACTTGTACAAATCCTAAAACGATACTGGCAAGCACAATACCAGTAATGCTTTCAAGTCCTCCTACTACTCCTATAGCAATTGCAATCAAAAGCGCTTCGTATCCTGTGTTAACCGAAATTATCCCTAGGGGTAAGACAAATGCTGCAGCAACAGTGGCAAACATACAGCCGAACGCAACGCTCCATGCGGCTGTTTTGTCAGAGTTTATTCCCAAGGAGATAGCGGTTCTCTCATTTTGAGCAATTCCTCGGAATGCGAGTCCGAGTCTCGTGTGGTGGGTGAAGAGGTAAAGGAACCCCAGAAGGGCTATGCCGCCGAGAATTATAAACAGGCGCTGATAGTCCAACGGGAAGCCGAGGACAGATATGTACCCCTTCTTAAATGGGGGAAGCGAGAATTCGTAGGTGACAAAGCCCAACCACCTGAAAAGTTCTAACAGACCAACTCCCAAGGCAAAGGTGGCAACCACTTCGGAGAGCGGCATCCCCCTTACCCTGAGCAAAGCCACGTAGTAAAAAGCATGCCCAAAGGCGCCTGAGAGCAATATCGTGCTAACTACGGCTAGGGCATATGGTAACCTGAACCAATTCAAAAGCATCCATATGACGTAGCCGGAGAGAATGAATACAGCCCCATAGGCGAAATTGGAAACCCTACTTATGCCGAAAGTGACAGAAAAGCCCATTGCAATTAACGCGAGCACGAAACTATTCACCAGCCCATAGATGATAAGTCCCCCTACCATCTTCTTGGCGCGCTTTATCCTTTCTTTTTCTTCGACTTTACATAAGGTGGAAGCTCTATTTTACCTTCAGCTACTGCTTCGGGGAAAACGACCACTCTTTTCCCCTGCCTCCATTGGAAGGCCGCACCAATTGCCGCTTCCTTAGGGTCTACGCCGTAAATTACCTGATGGTCTTTCCCAAACCTTATCCTACCGACAACGCCTTCCATGTCCGTTTGTTCTAATGCCTTGACCACCTCATCAGGGTCCAAAGATTGAGCTTTTTCCATTGCCCTAGCCATTATGTAAACTGCATCATAGCTCGGACCCGGACCATGTCCGGATAGACTTTTCCTCGCTCTTTCACCATATCTCTTACCGAAGTTTGTGTTGTATTCAACTGACTTTGGGACCGCTCTAACTGGCAGCGGGCCCACTTCGAATATTAGATTCACAAAGCCCTCTACTTCTCCTTCAAATACCTCCCACGCGCTTTCTGGAGCAATGGGACTTATAAAACCAACAGGAAGTGCTTCTATTTTCATGGCACGAGCCTGTTTCAACAAGATCCCTGCTTGAGGCATGTCGAAAATTGGAACTATGACGTCTGCTTTTGTAGCCCGCACCTTCATAAGAGAGGCTGAAAAATCAGAAGCACCAAGAGGGTATTTGTCAAAACCTGCTACTTCCCATCCGTTTTCTTTCAGCCACTTCTCAAGCGCCCCACCGGTTGCCGTTGCCCATAGAGTGTCTTGGACAACGAGATATGCTTTGTCAAATGC
>JAHLWW010000194.1 GCA_019057715.1 Candidatus Jordarchaeum sp. JNZ_1113 | reverse complement strand
ATAATTGACGCTTGCAGAACGCATGGAGGGGAAACCGAGTGGACAAGTGACCCGAAGGAGAAGGAGAGGCTTCTGGCGGGGAGGGAAATCGTGGGGGGAGCCATAATGAACGTCGACAGAAGAAGGGTCAGGGTCTACGAGGCTGAGGACGTCTGCGTCCCTCTCGCCCAGCTCCCCCGCTTCATCGAGGAGGTGCATCGCATTTCGGAAAGGTATGGTATACCGGTTTGCATATATGGACACGCGGGGGACGGAAACTGCCACTCGGGAATAATGATAGACCCCACCAGCCAAGAAGAGTGGGAGAAGATGAGGGCGATGGCGAGGGAAATCTACGAGCTCGCCGTTAGGCTCGGAGGAAACATAAGTGGGGAGCACGGAATAGGGCTACTGAGAGCAGACTACATGGAGAGCATCCACGGGTCATCCCTCAGAATTATGAGGAAAATAAAGGAGGCATTCGATCCCCAAGGAATACTTAACCCGGGAAAAATGAGCCTCTAGCTTCAACCTATCGAGAGACCAGTTATTCCACACACGCATAGCCTTCCCACCTCTCTAACGATACGACGCTGAGAAAAAAGAGTGGGGTTATGACAAGTTTTTTAAGTTAAGTTTGACAGTAGGGTCTAAGGCTTATGGGCTCTGCTTCTTCGTTCGCATAGGGAGGTGGTTGTTTGAGCGGTGAGCTTGTTGAGGGAGGAGCAAAGCTACTTACTGGAGAGGAGCTGAAGAGAGAAACTAAGGCTCTCAGAAAGGCAAGCCTTTGGTTTGCAGCAAGACACAACTTGTTCCTGATCGCACCAGCGGTACTGACGTTCCTGACCGCCGCGCTCTTAATCTTCGTCGCGCTCAAAATACTACAATGGATGCTTGACGCGTTCTACTTAGTTAACCCCGGACTCTGGTGGATTCTTGGGGCCCCCACCCTGACATTAACCGGGCTGAGCGTTCCGTTGACTCCAACTTCACTGGCGTTGGCTCTAGCGGCGATACCTGTGATCCACGTGTCCGCCAAATTCATCTACTTCCTTTACCTGCTAGTCTTCGCTAAGATCCTCGTTAAGCCCATCCCTGAAGGATACTACCCTTACACTCCAGCTAACCCTGTCGTGAGGCAGTTCCTACTGAATGCCACGATAACAGGCACGTTTCTGAGCTTCTTCGGCGAGGGGCCATGGGCTAGGGCGGAGCTGAGCCGCCTAATGTATAAAGCTCTGGGCGCAAAGCTGGGGAGGGGCGTCTTCCCCGCAACAATACTGGATCCATATATGGTCGAGATCGGGGACGGAACAACTATGGGCGCCTACAGCTGCGTTGCGGGGCACGCGATAGAGGGGGACAGAATACTTTTCGCCCGCGCAAAGGTAGGGAAGAACTGCGTGCTCGGATTCCGATCACTAGTCTGGCCGGGGGCTGAGCTCGGAGACAGGGTAATAATTGGAACATACTCCATGGTTCCGAAGGGGGCCAAACTCCCGAGCAACACGGTATGGGTTGGAATACCAGTGAAGCTCGTCAAAAAGCTCGACGAAAAGGAGGAAAACACGCAAAAGAAAGAAGAGACCGCTCAGCAACAATAATAAAAACTCATAGCATACTAGTGCCATTCAAGGTTTTATGAGACTCTTCTTTCAGGACGAATTTCGCGTTTCTGTATCAGGAAGCTCGCTCACGTTCCTTAAGTTTTCTCTGTTCTTTTTTCTTTCTTTTTATTTCGGTGCTACTCACCGTAATGGGTTACCATGAAGTTATCATTGTGTCCCGGAGGCAAAAAAGTTTATTTTAGAGGCTTCATAGTAAGATTTTGGTTTATGTTTTTCCGTTTAGAAAAGTTATTGTGGTGTCCTCTTTGAGCGATGCTGTTACTGTAGTTGCGCGCGCTGTGGGAGGGGTTGAAGCGCGCTTAATAATACTTAGAGAGCTTTTGGAGGGGCCGAAGACTGGGATAGAGCTGAGGTATGCGCTTGCTAAGAGATTAGGGGTTTCCCCGAGGTCTATTTCTGATGCAAAGCTTTACTTTAACCTTCAAGCGCTGGAAAACAGCGGGTTGATCGTGCGTTACAGGGACTGGAAGACTAAGTACGCTGAGATCAACCCTAAAATGCTGCAGGCTGTGAGGAGATATTTGAACGCTTCCACGTCTATTTCTTGCCTTGCAGCCCTAGACTCGGAGCCGTTGTTGATGAGGGAGATAGGGTGGCGCTTGAAGGAGCAGGAGGGAATATCTCTAAGCAAGTATGTTTTCATAGCGGAGAACAAGATGAAGGGAAAAATTGGGGGGCGTGCAGAGGAGGCGGAGGTTGTATGGGTTGACGACGAAGTCCTTTACGACTACGAGAAAATTTACAGGATAGCTGAGGATGCTTTGAAGAAGCTCATATTCAAGTATGAGCCGATAATAGATGTGACTGATGGGACAAGGGTAACCGTTGCAGCTCTACAGCAATTAGCGTGGGAGTATGGTTTGCGCGTCTTCTACCTTAAAGGCAAGCCATACGATAAAAGGAGGGTTATCTGGATAAAGAACATCTAAGGCTAGGATTTGACGAAGATACCGTTCCTCAAGATGGGCACTGTGACGCTTACGTTCAGCTGCGAGCAGTACTTCACATCCTCCCAGAAGCCGAGTTCCGCGAGGTTCTTCGCGCTCGGCGAGTTTAGAACGCATTCCTCATGGCTGGGCGGCTCCACGCCCTCAATAAGACACTTTATGACGCACGCTGTCACGTAGTCCTCTGGGCTGAACTCCCCCCTTCTCCCGGAGTGGACAACCGTCACCTTCCTGCCGCTCCTGAGCGACTCACGCCTAGCTAAGCTGGCAACTGCTTCAGCGTTCCTCAAGCATCCAGCAATTACTAGTGGGGCTCTCATCGCCTGTTGCACCACCTTCGTGAAGTTCGTCGTCGTCAAAACCACGATTTTTCCCTCCACCACTTCCCGGGTGAACTCCAAAGGGGAGTTCCCAAAGTTAAACCCGGGGATTCTTAACCCGCCTCTCTCGCCTGCGAGTATAACGTCTCCCCCGAAGGCCCCTGAGAGCTCTCTAGCCTTGCTCCTTGCTTCCTCCACCGTAGCGGCGGGGGCGACCCCAACTCCCCCGTTTTCTAGTATTGTGGTGACGGTGGTGCTCGCCCTTAAGGTGTCAATCACTATTACAGTGTGCCCCTTCATAGCTGCTCTGAGCGCACCCTCTGAGCTAAACGCTAGCCTAGCGATCATCTTGATACCTTCAAGAGGAGGTCTGGCATTGTGTCGCCTCTAAGGCCGAGGCGAAGAGTTTCCAGAGGAATAACTTCGTCAGGCTGAATGTTTCCAAGGTTAACGTTAGGACCAAAACGCTTTATCAGCCAAACCTGCTGAGACTTTAAAGGAGCCTCCCACATTATCTTTTCTACCGGAATTTCTCGTGTTATGGACTCGACGAAGTCCTTCTTAACGTCACCCTTTGCGTCATAGGGCCCTATCCCCACCCCGCTCTCCCTAGCCTCAACGACGACGTAGTCCGCTCCAGCCTCAAGCTCACGCTTCATTAGCTCTACTCTCTCTGAG
>JAHLWW010000193.1 GCA_019057715.1 Candidatus Jordarchaeum sp. JNZ_1113 | reverse complement strand
GCATAAGCGATGAACGTGGCGTCCCTGCCCCAAACATACCTGTAGCCTCCGCTATGCTGAAGCTTCGGGTCAAATTCAGGAGCGGCAATTATCCCGCCTCCACCATCGCACAGAAGCCTCATAGCAAGTAGGGAGCGAGCAACCCCTATGCCGTCTATCCTGCTCCTAGAAGTAAAGTTATTTCCTTCATTGATAGCCTCCTCTAAGTGCTTTTTGACTGGCTCCTTTGCTTTTTCGTTGAGGAGAAAAATGGCGTCATCATCAGTCTCGCCACAGCACACGTAAACGGTGACTTCTCCCTCTCTGCCAGACAATTTTCCCAAATCCCACTTTAAGTAGCCTCCTACGTCTCCTATGGCGTAACGGTTGCCGCGTCCTCCTCTAATCTTCCACCTGAGACCAAATGAATTCCATCTATCCATTCTGAAGCATGAGTACTCATTTACAGGTCTGTCGCCTCCAACTGCGAAGTAATACCCTCTCTTGTAGAACACCATCGCCTCTCTTTCTACGTCGTAGAAGACGGCGTTACCTATCTCGCTTTCTGAAATTTTGAAATGCCCGAAAAACTCGATAGCAATGTTTCCCTCTCTATTATGTACTCCCGACACTTTGAAAGAGAAAACAGCAACATCTTCATTGGGCAAAGCAAAAACATACCTAGCAACATGCCAACCCCCCTTCCAACTGTTAAGAAAAATCACATTAGCCCCATTAATGTAATTTGCTTGATGCTTCCATCCGTCGCCCAGCCACTCCCCACGCCCTTTCCAAGAGAAACCAAAACTAATCCTTTCTACGTGATTCGGGAAGTCTATCATGGGCCATGAAAGCCACCTCACATCCCCTTCCCAGCTAAGAACCCCCAGCATTCGCCCGTTACCAAAAATCCCATTAGCCTCTATCAATTTCAGTCACGCGTCCATTCTCCCTCTCTCCTCCTAACATGGAGAGAGAAAAATAAAAAAATACCTACACCTAACTGAGACTCATCTGAAAACAATTGGTCTTAGCGGCCCATTTCTGATAAGACGTTTAGTTGGAAATCGAGCTCCACCGCTTATTCAAGTTGTGCTCCGCAGTTTGGACAGTAAATAGCAAATAATGGGGTTTCAGAACCGCAGTGTTGACAGAACTTTTTTCCTGGAGGTGGCGTTGGAACCTTCTCTATAGGTATTTTCTCTTTCCCTTTCGTGACGACAAGCTTTCCCGACTCACGCATCCAGGTAAACATGTTCTCAACTAGCCTAGCATTGTCAAACCTTCTAAGGAAGTTCGTGGAGAAGAGCATCGTGCTTGCAACGTAAATGAACTTCCCCTCCTCATATTCCCTGACTGCGACAACGGGGAATGACCTAACTCCCAGCGGAACCCTGACTACATGCTCCCATTCAAAACTCATCATTGTCGTTCTAAACCATGGGGCTTGCAGCTTGCTGACACCCTTTACAAATGGGTGAGGAGAGAAATCTGTTGCAACCCTTGAACTTGCACCCAGATAATCTATCCCTAGCATGTTAACGAAGTTCTCCTTGTATTCTCTACTGCTATAGCTCGGAGTGAAAAGCACTAGGCCACCACTCTTAACAAACTCAATGACCGCCTGCATTTCGTCAAGCCTAAACTCTGTTCCTCTAACGCCTCTCCTAGGACCTATCATGACTAAAGCCGAATAGTCCCCCAAAAGCGCAGGAGTAAGCGGGCTTGAAGCGTTTATGTAAAGCTCTATTCCCCAATTGCCAACCATCCTGTTCTTTAAATCATTATATATTCTAAGCCTAGTTTCCTCGTTATGAAACTCATCCATTAAAACCCTTATTGACCCCGACATTTAGTTCACCTTCTCAGCCGTCTCCCCGTCTTCAATCTCTCTCCAGTTCCTCTAATTAAAAGATTATGTTAACTAATATAAAAGTAGTTTTGATGGCAATGAAACCACCATGAATAACATTAGCGTCCATGAAGAGTAAGTTCTTTGTTAAGTCCCCCGTCACTTTACTTTATTGTATCTTTACCACGTAATCGGCAATTCCTTCTTAAATGAGTAGACCTTCATGGATGTTCCTCGTTAATCCTGTAGACGTCCAAGATAAGCCTTCCTAGTGGAAATAATGCAACTATTGACGCGTACTATTGCCATCCTACCATGGTAGTGAAACCATCAAAGCAAAGCCGATAGAGGAAAATATGAAAAAACCATGGTCTCGCAACAACCCCCCTATTATCTGAACTTTCATATCTTATCCGGAATGATAATGCTCCAATTTCATAAGTTGATGACTAAATTGCATTAAATTTAATAACGTGAAACGCTCTCTTCTCTCTCTTAAGTGAATTTCGTGACGGCTCTATTTTGAAATTTGGGAAAAAAGGGGAGTGTTGTTGGTGAAGTTTGACTTAAAGAAAAAGCTGAATGGCATGCTTCAAGTAGACTCAAGAACTTGGATGTGGAAAATTCAGGTTGACCTGCAGAAGCTGGCTTCTTACTCGAAAAGCTCTGATCCCCGCTTCCTCGGAGGCGACTTAGCATCCTTGAGCGAAATATATACTGTTTCCGAAATAAACACTGTTTTCAGTGACCACGTAGGTGTCGCGACGATATTCGACGACATTGCTTCGTTTCCTCACGACCAGATACTGGCAAAGAGAGTTTCATTTATAGTAGCTTATCCATTGATCTTTAGGGGAAACTTTTCGGTCAAGTATTTAGAGGAGCGTAGTGCTGGAAAGCTCAAGTATGCCCGGGCGAAGCTCGACGTCTACGATAAAGACCAAGACAAGGAAATCGGCGTAGTATATGCTATGTTTAACGAGAAAGAGGAATTCGTCGGCTTCACAACGCCGCCAGACTCTTTCCTACTGAGCATTTAAAAGCAAGCCCTCAATCACTCCTTTTTCGAATCTTCACCCAACAGCTTTTTAAACTCCTCGACAACACTAGTGAATTTCCCCTCCTCAGCAAGCCCCCACTCCTCGTCAACCTCGACAGTTTTCTTTTCTCCCTTTTCTTCCACAACGCTCTCCACCTTCCCTGCCGCATCTTGAATTACTCTCTCCTCTTTTTCAGCAAAAGCGACAGGAGGTGGCTGTGCCTTCATAGTTTCCACAATAGATGATGGTATCCTGATGGTTTTCTCCTCCGCGAAGCGCTCTTCTACTCTCCTCTCAACTAAAGCGACTCTCCCCTCAACTTCGGCAACTCTTCTTTCAAGACCGAAAAACATTTTTTCTAGAACCTCAAGCCTCCTCTCAACTTCCCTCATATACCCTGACAACATCGCCGATATTTTCTCTATTCCCTCCTTGACCGCGCCTAGTTCCAATTCTCTCTCCTTACTCCCCCCTAATTCCTCCCTCCTACGAAGAGGCATTATATCCCTCCATCAACAAACCAAATGCAATCAAAACCTCATAAGAAGCAACGGTTTATATATCTTTATTGGAAACTCCTTGTAAGAACCCGTAGCCACTTAAACATGTCCTCAAAGCGAGGTGACCTCATTGAAAGTAACTGATAACGTCTACTACTACCCCGGGCGCCTCTTCGACTCTAACATT
>JAHLWW010000192.1 GCA_019057715.1 Candidatus Jordarchaeum sp. JNZ_1113 | reverse complement strand
GCTTTAAGTAGTCTAAAACTTTAATTTTAATTTTTATACTCATTGTAAGGAGACCTTTCGTTTTAGCACGCTTGAAGAGGAAGATATTAAACTGAACAGGTCGAACACGCATCAGACTTAACCCCCCACCGCATTTACATTTAAAGAAAAATAAGGGCGTTTTAGTTCCACTCGAACGGCATAGGCATGAAGCCTACGTCTAGTAGGCTAACGTATCCCACGGATTTCACGACTCCCTGTCCTTCACTGCTCAGAACAAAGCTCAAGTACTTGTCCACGAGGCTATCCAATGAAGGATAACCATTTGTGACGTAGTATATAAATCTGCAAGCAAAGTACCCTTTCCCAATGTAACCGAGCTGTTCAGGCCATGGTGTCGGGTTTTCCGCCCAGCTACGAGCCCACATGACTATGCTTTCCACTGATGGAGAATAGTAATCGTAGCTCTCGTTGTACGCGACGTTTACCGCCTTAACACTCACACCACCCTTCAAGTAGTATGGTAGGGCCACGTATCCGAAGTATCCCGGGCTATTAGCTACCGCCGTCAGCATTGCTGGATTTCCGTCCTTAACCTCAACTCCTGTCCAGTCTATCCTCTTTATGCCAAAGTACTCCTCGAACTCACCCCCTAGTCCCCGAACCGCTCTCACGTATGAAAACGCGGATCACGTCGTCGCCACCAGGTGGAGATGGAAGCCCGAACTCAGACCACTTTGGAGGGTTAGTGGTGCCAGCTCTTTCAAATATGCTTTTTATCTGGCTTCTGGTCAGGTTTAACTGCTGCAAGCTCGGGTTGTTATATATAACGCATATGGCGTCGAGGCCTATTACCCATCCTACAAGTTTAACGCCGGCGGAATTAGCTCGGTCTAACTCTGTTGTTTTTGGCGACCTAGAAACAGCTCCTATGGGTGAACGTCCCTCGATCACTGAGGCGAATCCCTCACCAGAACCGCCACCACCAGCCTGAATAGTTATTAATGGATACCGGGACCTGAATGGTTCTATCATGGCTTCGGTAACAGGTAGTACTGTTGTCGAACCACTGATCGTGATTTTTCCGCTCACCTGTGTGCCCTGAAGAGCTATTAATGTGAGAAAGGTTTGCTGTTGTTGCTGTCCCGCGTGGATTACTGGTGATATGATGAATGTTCCTGATCCTGTTCCGAGAAGCAAAGCTAAGAGTAGAGCTGCGATTCCTTTGCCGCTCGCGAACATAGACATTTTGTCCAGCTCCTCCTTTTGGTCTTTTGAAAAACGATTTTTTCTTATGTAATATAGTGGTTTTCCATATTTATCATATGGAGTCACATGTATCACAAGGATACTAGCGATCATATAATGTAAAGTTCACTAAAAAGAGCGATGACTAACCGTGAAGACGCGCTCCCTCTAAAATTTGTTCATCAAAAAGGTGATAAAGGTCTCTCAGCACTTTATTATTTCCCCGTTAAGAATCAGTTCGAGGACCATCTGGTCTATTACTATTTCAGAAATGTCTGAGCAGTAGTCAATTACTCGTTCAATATGATGTATCGTTTCTCTAGCCTCTTGATGTTTTGCCTCCATTTTCTTGAGTTCTTCCTTAAACTTCTTCCTTTGACTTATTATAGTTAGAGCTTTCGTTATACTTTTGCCGGATATTACTTCTAGGAGTGTATCGTACATATTAGCTGCCTTTTCAGCGAGCTGAGATGCTTCTTCACTGACAAATCCTTTTTCTAGCACTTGGTGAGCTATGGCTACCGCATGGTCTGCTATTCTTTCAATGTAGCGCGTAATGTAGCTGTAGTGAAAACCTTCTACTGGACGTATGTTAATTTTCCGGGATAGTGAAGGGTTTTCAAGGACCAAGTGGACTATTCGTTGCATGAGCCAGTTATATCTGTCAACGTCGTCGTCCCTATTCACGATGACTGCAGCCTCTTTAGCATCGCCACTTCGAAGTATGCGAACCACGCTTTTTAGAACCTGCGACACGACAGTGAACATTCTTTGAAGTATTGGCTCTACAAGTAGGAAGCCGCTTATGTCCTTGACTAGGAGGGTTTTATCCGTTTCCTTGACTATTTCCATACCGACCATGTTTCTAACGATTTTCTCTATTTCCTCCCTGAACTCAATGGATATTTCGCTGGGAGATGTGAGCAGTATTTGCTCGGCGCCTGTTATGTATGCTGCGAGAAGTAGTACCTGCATTGTTTCTATGTTGTCGGCACTTATATGCCCCTGCTTAGGCACCGAAGAAACTTCTTTTTTCGCCGGGATAACCAGTAGGCTTCCGTCCTCCAGCTCTTGGATCTTCAACTCGCTTCCGTTTTTTAGCCCTTCTTTTTCGCACCATTCTTTTGGAAGATAAACGTAGAATGACCCTTTAACCTCTTGAATTTTCCTGGAGAACATGACTTTCACCATACATATGGATTTAATGATATACTTAAGAATCGTTAGGTAAACCATTTTTAATAATTGATAGAATATGGAATTGGGACTAGTGGTAAGTGGTCATTTATCTGAAGTGAAAGGCTCTCAAAGGAAAAGGGAGGCAAGAGTGGTGATGCAAGTTTTAGATGTGGACTTTGAGCCTCCTAGAAAAAGGGCAGGGATGGAGGTTAAGATGGAGGCTAGGAACTTAAACTTATGGTTCGGTCAGACCCATGTCCTAAAGGACATCAACTTGAAAATTTACAGGAACGATGTGACCGCCATTATAGGCCCGTCAGGATGCGGTAAGACAACGCTGCTAAGAACATTTAATAGGATGTGCGAGTTGGACGGTGCGAGGGTTAAGGGGGAGGTCCTTCTCGACGGGAGGAACATTTACGACTGTTCAGTGAACGTGGTTAAAATTAGGAGAAAGGTTGGTATGGTTTTTCAGAAGCCTAACCCATTCCCTATGTCAATTTATGACAACGTCGCTTATGGTTCTAGAATACATGGAATTACAAGCCGCGAAGAGCTGGACAGGATGGTTGAGGAAGCCTGCGTGAGGCAGCCCTGTGGAATGAAGTAAAGGACAGGCTGAATGCGAACGCCTACGAGCTCTCTGGTGGTCAGCAACAAAGACTATGCATAGCACGAGCGCTAGCTGTTAAGCCAGAGGTTTTGCTAATGGACGAACCTTGCTCATCACTGGATCCCCTATCCACGAAGAAAATAGAGGGGCTTATAAAGCGTCTAAGAGAAAGGGTCACCATTGTAATCGTAACACATAACATGCAACAGGCAGCTCGAGTCTCCCGTTACACGGCCTTCATCTACATGGGAGAACTCATTGAGTTTGGCGAAACAAGAAAGGTATTCACGTCCCCCGAAGAAAAATGCACAATGGACTACATATCGGGAAAATTTAGCTAAAAATAATAAGCAGATCTAAAAGCTATTTCTCCTTTCACCAATTTTACTCGCCGAGCGTCAAGTGGCGAAGCAGGCCGCTCGAACACGAAACCAGGAGGGATGATGAGTCATAGAATGCTTGAAGGCTTCACAATTAAGCTTTAAATTTTTATGAAATAAACCTGTGAAAGATGATTTCTTAAGATTTGGTGGGGTAAAAG
>JAHLWW010000191.1 GCA_019057715.1 Candidatus Jordarchaeum sp. JNZ_1113 | reverse complement strand
ATTGCCGCAGGGCTATGTCATTCTATAGCAGACCGGCTAGCATCAATGGTAAGAAAGCTGGGAGTTAAGGGGGTTGTCATGATGAGTGGTGGAGTAGCTAAAAATAAGGGGTTAGTTAATATTCTGGGGGAGAAGCTTGGAGAGAAAATATATGTGCCGGATGAGCCGCAAATAGTAGGCGCACTAGGAGCTGCACTGATAGCCAAGGAGAAAATAGGCAACTAAGTGGGAGGTTGTCGATTACAGGTAGTCGGTTGGCTGCTTATTAGCAACATTACAGCTACAGGAAAATCTCAGAATATTAGTTCGTTCAAAGCTTCTTAGTTTATTCTTCTATTCCCTCACGTCTCCTTCTGGATATTGCTATTTCAGATGTTTTTGAAACGACCTCGTATAGTATAGCCCTTTTTCCCTCTCTTTTCCTCAGAAGTCTTCCGAGTCTTTGGATGAATTCGCGTTTACTTCCGCTCCCTCCAAGGATTACTCCGATGTTAGCTTCGGGCACGTCTACGCCTTCATCTAGAACCTTGCTTGTTACCACTGCGCGGTAGACGCCCTCCTTGAACCTTTTCAGCACTTCGCGCCTTTCTTTTTTTGGGGTCTTATGGGTTATTGCAGGTATCAGGAAGGCTGAGCTAACCTTGTAAACTAGGCTATTGTGCTCTGTGAAGATTATGATCCTGTCGTTTGCGTGCTTTTCGAGGATTTTTGCTAGCGCGTCAAGTTTGGATGAGGAATTTATGGATATCGTTCTCGCCCTGTGTCTTGCTAGGAGTGCGGTTCTCGCTTTTGGGTCTCTTCCACTCCTGAGAATGAGCTTTCTAAAGTCTTCTGGAGAGCTCATCGAGAAATTATTTTCCTTCAGGTAGTTCATGTACACGTTGTAGGCTTCCTCGTACTCTCTTTTCTCTTCAGGAGTGAGATCGACGAGGATGCGCTTTATTTCGTATTCGGCGAGGTGGCGTCCGGCCAGCTCCCTTATGGGAACTTCGTATCTTACTCCTCCTATGAGGCGGTTGAGTTCGACGTGTAGCCCGTCTGACCGTTCCGGTGTTGCTGTGAGTCCCATCCTGTAGGGGGCGACTAGCATTTCAGCTATGTGGGAGTACCCGGGTGATGGAAGGTGGTGTGCTTCGTCGAAGACTACGAAGGAAAACTTGTTTCCCAGCTCTTCGACTCTCAGGTAGGCTGTATCGTAGGTTGCCACAGTTATAGGCCCAAGGGCATGTTCTCCTCCCCCATAGAGGCCGACTTCAACGTCGAGGAGGTCTGATGCTGCTGTAGCCCACTGGTCCATGAGGTCGAGTGTTGGAACGACAACGAGTGTCGCTTCCGAGATTATGGAGATTGCTTTCATGGCGACGAACGTCTTACCGGAGCCTGTTGGCATCACTATGACGCCGCGCTTGCCGGCGTTGACCCACGCATTTACGGCTTCTTCTTGGTAGTCCTTTAGTTCTGCTTTAAAGTTGAGAAGCGGGCATGGAACTAAGTCTAAGACGTTGTCGATAAAATCCAAGTTTGACGCTTTTAGGAACTCGATAATGTCCCTGTAATACATGGCTAATGAGCGGTAAGCGCCTACTCTGTCATCCCATCTCGAATTCGGAACCTGTAAGCCATAGATAAGAATAGTGCCCTTGTCGTACTCTAGCCTTATCATGACATCACCTTTAAGAGAGATAAGTTACTACTACAGATTTTTATTTTTCTCGAAGTGAGAAGTTAGTCTAAATTGGGGAGCCGCTTTCAATTTGGTTTTTTGCCTAAAAAGATCCAGACAGGACAGAGCCATTTGAGGTAAAAATGTTTCAGCATGAACGTTGCTACACGTATTATTAAGTCGCCAGCCCTATTTGACTTAAAACGCGAAAGGGCAGCCTTTAACGCGCAAATTTTTTCTTCTAGATTCCACGAATAGAGGCGGATCCCCGCTTTCTCGAAGAGCCCAACGAGCCTCGGATATGATGGAAGAAAGAAGACCTCGTTGGACTCTCCTCTCTTCATGTTTTTAACATAAACGTCGGCAAATCTTCTTGGGAGAAGGGTGAAGAATGGAAGAAGGTAATGGTTGTCCTTCCATATTATTCGAGGGGATATCCTGTTGGGGCACGTAAGGTACACTATTCCACCTTTCTTTAGAACCCTAGCCACCTCACTAACCATTCTGAACGGGTCGTTTAAGTGCTCTATTATGTCGCTACAAGCCACAAAGTCAAAAGCGCCATTCCTGAAGGGCATGCTTTCGCCACTCGCCATTAACAAGTTCAGCTCAACACCCTCTTCATCACCCCACGCCCTAGCAACTTTGAGGTATTTCGGGTCTATGTCGAAGGCAACTGTGGTGGAGCTCTTCTTCATGAATGCTATCGCTAGTCCACCTGCCCCACAACCCACATCAAGAAAGAATTTTCCCTCGACTGGTGAGAAGCGCTTCAATACTTCAAGAAGCATCTCCCCCCTCTTAACCCCAAGAAAGGTGTACATGAAGTAGAGCTCATAAAGTTTCTTAGAACCGGGGACAACAGGCTTTATCAGCTCCTTCCACAGGGTTCTAGCGTCCTTGTTACTCATTTGAGGCACCATCCATTTCCTTTCAGGGTTTGCTATTAAAGTGCAAAGACCAAAGTAATAAGTTTACTGTCATATGAGCCACCATGATGAAACCACACCACCCTCAAAAAATCACCCTCAAAAATTTTTCATTGCTACAAGAGAGCGGGGAGGAGAGCTTTCCGTTCTTTTCGCTCACGTTAGCGCACCTCATCAAAAGTAACGGGTAAGGGACGCATGCAAATCTTGGATTATCCTTTGATGCGGGAAGTGGTAGAGCAGAGGACGCAGACCCTAGAAAGTGAGAAACTAAAAAAGAGGTGAAGCTAACCACTTTTCTGAAGCAGTTTTTCGAGAATATGAGGGGGACGAGCGTTAAAGTTAATCTCCCCAGCTACCGGTGGCGCTCTTTCCATCAGAAGCTTCTATTGAACCCCTTCTAAATCCTGTTTTTCTACATCAGTCAAGGTGTCAAAGCGTAGCGGATGAAGCTTTTCTTTTACATGCATGGCTTTCTCTCCCCAGACGAAAACCCCCGGCGAACCTGTGGAGCGCATCCCTAGCGGAGCTGTTCATGAAACCCAGATAGCTCTTCTCAACGTCCTCTAGTCTAAGGGAAGTTTTCATAATACGCATAGAAGAACCACTCAAGTTGTCATCTAATAAGAGAGTACGGATGAATTTTTCAAAATACACGAAAACCTAAGCAGTCTCGAGAAGAAGGGAAAATTGGTCCCTTAAGTAGCTACACCCATAAACATACACCGAAGGTATGACTAGAAGGCTGTGCAGAGACTTTAAGAATCCTCAACTGACCCGCAGAGCCGGTGGCGGGCGAGAAGGTTGGCGAGATGATAGCCCTTAGAGATAAAACATTAACTCTTGGGGGAGTAGCGGACTACGACGTGGTTCTATGAGGAGGTAAAGGGCAAAGGTTCACCTTTGAATTCCAGAACTACAAGCTATGAACAGTATAGAGCTTGGGGGAGAATAATTAAAGAGAGGCTTGTAT
>JAHLWW010000190.1 GCA_019057715.1 Candidatus Jordarchaeum sp. JNZ_1113 | reverse complement strand
CTATATAGGCGGCTGGCATGGTCTCATATTCTCGTGTGAAAGCTGATTTCCACAGCAACCTCGTCTACCTGTTTAGAGCCTGCCTTAACCCTAATTATTGAAAGGGGTTTGTAATATATAAACCTTAATAAAAAAAGTATAAAGATGATGTCCTCAAATTAACTTCTTACTGATTCCTGCTGGTAGCTTTTCCAGAAATTCTTGAACATGTCTGGAAAATAATTCAGCCAGCGTTTGTAGCTCTGCCTGACAGTAACCTCGGTTACGCCTAAAGCGCTAGCCACTTTATATTTGGTGGCAAGTGCTTTATATTCGACGCCTAAAATATAGAATAGACCTGAAAGGATTGAGGCAGAGCTTCTGCCGCAGAAGAAGGTTGGTTTTCTCAAATAGCACTCTTTGATGATCTCTAGAGCCTTTTGCCCTAACTTTCTAGATGTTTGTTTATTCACCCAAACTTTGCCAGCACTTTCCAAGATAATGTTTGGGGTTATCCTGCGGCAAACCCAGCACTCATCCGCTGTGTTCACGCGAGCTTCCATCTTCTCGACCACATTATTCACCTGAATATATGGACGTTGCTAGTGTTTTTAAACGAAGATTAATACAACTTATTTATCCTGCGCCTGAAAATCAGCGCGTCATCCTCGCTAAGCCTGTAGGTGTAGACGCCGTCTGTAAACTCACCTGAGACTTTGATTCTTTGGACTATATGCGGCGCATCCTTAGCGGGCATCCACTCCCACACATCGTTCTTGCTCCGCCTCCAATGCCTAAATGAAACATGTGCCTCGTAATCCATATTTGTTAAGAAGAGGCAGTTGCAGTAGGGGCACTTCTTCGGCTCATTATACATAATTACACTCGCCCTTTTGTATTCTATTATTGCCGGCGTGGATTGCACCCCTATAAGGAGAACCATTTGGACTATTTGGACTGAAAAATTAAGCTCCAATCTAAAACACGTATCGGCGCTATAGCTCAACAAACCCGCGCTTTCCTTTAACTTTCGCGAAGATAAAGTTCCTAACCTTATACTCCCTCTTCAAACCCGCAAATTTCTTCCTGTTTTCCTCCGCATCCATTGCTACTCCATTGTTCGCGATATAAGTGACCCAAATCTCTTTGTCTTTTTCATTTATTCCCACTACGACGCCTAGCTCCCCGCAATTGTTGTCTAAACGGAAGACTTTGAACCCCATCAACCTAAGCTTATTTGCACAGTATTCTTCAACCTTTTTTGCATGTACCAAAACGACTCCCCCTGCCAAGCATATCTGAAAAATCTTTTCTCCATTTTGCATTTAAATCAAAAGTCGAGACAGAAGTTTCCTAAGAGTCTGCTATTTTCTATCAGACTTGTTTAAAAGAAATGAATCGAATTATGAAGCTGATGGAAAATGGGTTACCGTAGAAAAGGGCTTGGCGAGCTGAAAAGCATTATAATACTTGTTGCACTAGTCGTTTTAGGCGGGCTCCTTCTCTTCCCAGTTATGAGCTGGATATCACCCCGGCTGCTACCATCTTCATTTGTTATCGAGTGGACCAGTTTAGTGGTCTCAAGCAACGGCCAAGCATCTTTTGCAGCAGTAATAAAAAACACGAGCGGCAAGACCATGACCACGGTATCAATAACGCTTGGCGATGAAGAACCCTACACCGTGGACGCCCATATCGAGCCTGGCAAGACAGCCTCTCTCGTTTTAGGACAAGACCGCCTCACAAAAAATTACATTTCAGGAAACACCTACAGGGTGATTGTTGCAGCAACCTTCGATGATGGGAGCACATCCTCAAGGGCAACCACCGTTACATGCATGGGAACTGGCGGCTCCGGTCCAAGGAGTATACACGGAGAGGGCGAGAGAACAGGCATACTCGTAATATATGTGTATGGTGCTGGCACAACAATAGGCGTTGAGGGGATAATTGTCAAGGTTGATGGAAATGTATATGTGAGCGCCCAAAGCGGCGAAATAAAAGTCCATGTAAGCAAGGGTGATCACACAATTGAGATTGTCGCGCAACAATACCTAGCCCCGTATACACGCTTCATATTTACAGGATGGAGTGACGGCTCTACCGATGCTTCAAGAACTATATCAGTTCTAGACAAGGTGAACCTGACAGCCTATGTAACTCTCCAACACAAATTGTCTGTCAATATTTATCCAGCCGGATGGGGGTTAGTTACGGTCAGCCCCTTCTCAAGCGACTGGTTCTACGATGCTGGCGCAACCGTCGTACTGACGGCTACACCACTGCAAGACTGCGCTTTTGACTCTTGGACAGGGGACGCTCTTGGAAGTGATATATCTAAGGTTATCACCATGGATGCGCCTAAGAACGTCACGGCGAACTTCTTCTCGTTCAACATATATGTCACGCCCACAAGTGGTATTGTATCTGCTGGCGGGAATATCATGGCCACCGTCACGATCACCCGCCAAGGCGGCGTAACCCCTGTTGAGGTCGGCCTGTCCGTTTTAGATCTCCCATCAGACGTTTCAGTAACATTCAACCCACCAAGCATTGTAGTGGATCCGAATACACCATCCGCCTCTTCGGTAATGAATATAGCGGCTTCGATGTCTGCGCCTAGCCAAAGCCGCAAAATTACGATTGCTGGAGCGGCAAGAGGACTGGAGACTAGAACACACTTTTCTCTTGTTGTAGCCGGGCAAGGCGGGCCTCTATTACAACTTCAAGGACACAGTTTTTGTTTCGGCTTCTCGGGCGCTTTATCTGACTACTGGATCGACGAGTCCACCGGGGCCACTTACCCAATTGAGTTCAGATACTACCTTCTCCATGAAGCGCTTGGCGCTCCAACTGGTTCAGCCCAGCAAGACGACGCTGTCATAATTATCTGGGGGCACAGTTTCATATACGGTTGGAGCCAGGAGCCGTTCACTTATAGGCCCTCGTCAACTGAGACCGTTGGAGAAAAGAGCTCCGCGAACATCTTCCAGAGTCTGCAGCCCCCCGACGAAGATTTTTGACCATAACTTTCTATTTTAAAGTTGAAGACATATTAAATAACGGGCTGATCGGACTTGAGGGGAATCGTGAAAACATTCCTCATAATATATATAATGGCTCTGATAGCGGTGCTGATGCCTGTCCCAGCTCTTGGAGCAGAGACCCCCAGCTCCCTTGATGACAAGCCAGAAACCTTCTCGAGTATAAATTTGACTCCGCCGCCGGAAGAAGTTTTAACGGTTCCAGGACACGGAGCAAACGAGACTGCCAACGCATTTTATGCCATATATGCGTTCATCGTGGCAATTGCGGCGGCTGCGATTCTTCTCACCGCGTACATCAAGAAAGTGAGATCCACGCGTGCCATTCTCACCGCGGCGGCAATAGCAGCGGTTCTTTTTCTGCCCTGTCTGGCTAGGCCAGCGCTCGCAGAACACGATTTTGGAGTTCCATTGGACACTTCGAATATAATGCTCTTCGCTTACTATTATGAGCCAAGCGGCTGGACTCTAATCAACACGCTCCCAGCATTTGAAAGCTACACAAACTACGGAAACTACATTGACGGTATTGTACGCGTTTGGATGGATCAGAGCGCCAGCAACAATTTTGTTGGTAGTGAATGCCCCATCGA
>JAHLWW010000189.1 GCA_019057715.1 Candidatus Jordarchaeum sp. JNZ_1113 | reverse complement strand
TTCTGGGAGGGAGAGGCGGAGGGTGAACGACGTACTTCATAGGGCGGCGAAGATTGTAGCTGGTGTGGTTGCCGAGGAAAACGCTAGACCTGTAATGGAGGAGCTCACCCATATCAGGGAGAGGATACGGTATGGTAGGGTGATGAATAGGAGGCTCCACAGCATACCATTCAGAAGAATCCAGCTTTACATTTCTTATAAGGGGATGGAGCGTGGCTTTAAGCCGGAAACCGTTGACGCTAAGAACACCTCCAGGACGTGCCCGATGTGTGGCGAAATTAGTAAGCCGAATGGGCACGTCTTCAAATGCAGAAAGTGTGGGTTCCAAGCGGATAGGCATTTAGTTGCAGCTTGGAACATCGTCATGAAACGTTCAATGTGGGGTGCTTTACCGTTGCCCCCGAAAGCCACCGATGAGTTTAAAGAGGTGGAACGGATAGTCATAAAATGATAACTATCCGACAACGGTGGTCTTGTTGGCGTGTTACATTGTTGTGGGAGGATTTTTTGGTGATGAGGGCAAGGGTAAAATTGTGTCTTACTTGGCCTTGAAGGACAGGGTTGCCGTGGCTGCTAGGGGTGGTTGTGGGACCAACGCGGGGCACACCGTCGAGTTTGGTGGTCGGAAGTTTAAGCTTAGACAGATTCCGAGCGGCTTCGTCTTTGAGGGGGCGCGCGTCCTTATAGGGGCGGGAGTCCTTGTAGATCCGAGAATATTCTTTGAGGAGGTCAACGCTACTGGCGTTGAGAGGAGAGTTGGTGTGGATTATAACTGCGCGGTAATAGAGCAAAGGCATATAGAGCAGGATAGGGGTTCCAGTTACCTTTCAGGAAAAATTGGGAGTACTGGCACTGGTTGTGGCCCATGTAATGCTGAGAGAGCTATGAGGACAGTTAAACTGGCTAGGGATGTTGAGGAATTGAAGCCTTATCTTGCGGATGTCTCCTTTGAGGTTAATGAAGCTATCGATAAGGGGGAAAACGTCATAATAGAGGGGACTCAGGGAACTTTCCTGTCGCTTTATCATGGCACCTATCCCTACGTGACGAGTAAGGATACCACGGCTTCGCAGGCATGCGCCGACGTTGGTGTTGGACCAACCAAGATAGACGAAGTTCTAGTCGTCTTCAAGGCTTACGTCACGAGAGTTGGTGGAGGACCGTTGCCGGGAGAGTTAAGCGAGGAGGAAGCAGCTAAGAGAGGATGGCTTGAGGTGGCGACGGTTACCGGAAGGAAGAGGAGGGCTGCACCATTCAACTTCGAGCTAGCTGAAAAAGCCGTGAGGCTGAACGGTGCCACACAGATAGCTATAACGAAGCTTGACGTGGTTTACCCTGAGTGCAGAGGGGCAACAAGCTTTAGCGAGCTTCCAAGAAGCGCCGTTGAGTTCATAGAGCAAGTGGAGAGCCGCCTTAAGAAGCCTGTGACGATAATAGGAACAGGAGCTGATGCGAAAGAGGTAATAGACAGGAGAAGGGAGCTTGGTCTAGTCTAGAGTAGCATGAACGCTATTCAAGACCCTTTATAAGGGTGATGAAGGCCGCATTGAAGCGGAAGAGATTTTAAATTATTTGGTGTGGCATGAATTCCCTGAGGGCTTTCACCAAGTTTTTCACGTCTTTTATTGTGGAGGCAGCGAGGAGGATGCGTTCGCTCTCCGCTATCTTGAGGGCGAGCGGGTCTAGTTTTTTTAGTCCGTGAAGGATTACCGCTGCTGGTTTGACGTTTGAGAGGGCGATCTGGCTTGTCTTTATGGCGACCATCGATGACCTCCCACTTGTGACGTTGGCGAATATCGCCGCTCTCTGAGGCGTTGCGCCGTAAAGCAACACCAATTGTTCGGATGAGAGTTTCAGTATCGCGTTTACGACGTCTATCGCCGTGTATCCGTAGATTGGCTGCTCGAGCAGGTCTTCGTTAGCCAATATTTCGCATTTAAGATGATTGCACAGAGATTCAGCTTTGACGGGGTATGAAAACTCCTTTATGTCTAGTATGACGTCTGATGGTATGTCGTTGCCCATCATTCTCATAAGACCATTGACCACAGTTCCTCCTCTAGCTTCATCAAGCTCTACGAGGCACTTAACAAACTTCTGAACAGTGTCTATCCTAGGGGACAGACGCCTTCCACTCTCGTAATCGCTAATAACTGAGGGCGATACACCGAGAGCAATTGCAATCTCTTTCTGCGAAACTTGGAAGCGTTCACGCCACATCCTCATAGATACACCCGGATCCTCTGAAAGAGTTATCTCGCCAGCAATCATCCGGCAAAGACTCTTTTTCAGGTCACTGTAATCCAATAAGGTCACCACCATCCAAGCATAAAGTGACTTAAAGGACAATTTACTGGAAGAAACGAAGCGAGTCTGAAGCATCAGGGAGATGTTAAGCCTTGAACATTTTGAATTAGATAAAAGTTAAAAACATTTTTATATTTAACCTTTCAAATTTTTTCATAGAAAAATTCTTTAGAAGCTGAAAGTTTCAATGTGAAGGCTGCTACGAGCTACTTTGCTCCCCAAATGGATGGGTTAAGTTGCCCTACGTCGCCCTCAAAGATTGTGTGGCGCTGTTCTTTGAGGTCTACAGGGACGGGTTTCCTCTAATGACGAGGGAGGGATGGTGGGTCCCCCGCTGAGCCTGGTTTAAGCAGCTTCGGGCATTTCCAACCAAATACTCTTGCGTCGTTTTCGACAATAGGAATGTTGGCCTGAGCGACAAACCCGATGAGCCCTACAGCATCAACTTTTTCGTCGAGGATTAGGGAACTACTCGGATTTCTCGAGGCCGAAAAACCCATATTCTAGGATTCTCCATGGGAGGCTTAGTCGCTCAAGAATTCGCTTTGAAGTATCCGGGAAGAGTGGCGGGCCTCGTCCTCGTCTCCACGCACCCAGGAGGAGAAAGAGCATTACAAATACCTGAGAACATTGCAAATGCTATTCTAAGTGATTGAGAGAATGAGTTAGGCGTTGAAGAAGCCTTAACGAAAAAGCTTTCCCTCATGTTCAACCCAGAGTAAATGGAGGAGCACCCTGAAGAGATAAGCAGATAAACTTCTGGATAACTGAGGAGGTTATTCCAAAGGTACGCTCTCACTAGGGTTCTGAGCTACGTAGTCTTTTATAGACATACATAGCTCTTCCCCCTCGATTAGCTCATTGGGGGCTCTTTGGGGGAACCCGGCTCCCCGCATCTGAAGGTTCAATACAGCTGTAGCGTCTCTATCCAAGATCACGTTACATTTTTCGCATTTCATGATTCTGCCCCCATAGGAAGCCATGCTTCCTGAACACAGGGGGCAGACTTTAGAGGAGTTTTTAGGATCAACATTTACTGGTAGGTTAAGCCATTTAAGCTTGTATTCAAGCATGAACTGGAGGGTTCTTGCGTTCCACTTTGATAGCTTTCGGTTCATTTTCTTTGAGCCGTTAAGGATTCGCCTCTTTACGCCTTTCAGGTTTTCAAGAATTGCTCCACAGTTCTTCTCCTTGAGCTCCCTCGCTATGCTTGCGGTTAGCTTATGCATGAAGTCTCTTGCCTTATTCCTCTCACGCTTAGAATACTTCTTGAGGAGCATCCTTGATGTATTGGGCTTGATCTTAGATAGCTTTTGTATTCTTT
>JAHLWW010000188.1 GCA_019057715.1 Candidatus Jordarchaeum sp. JNZ_1113 | reverse complement strand
GATGATGGAAAAGAGAAAGTGTTTAGATGACTTTCGTAATGAGCTCCCTTTCAGGTTGCCTCTATTTTTCATACGTATTCTATTCGCTTTTCCTCAGCAGTTTTTTGCTCTTTTTTCTTCGCCGCTGACGCGAGAAACGCCTCTATTATTTCGCCGTAAAGTTTTACTGCTCCCTCTTGAACTGAGACCGTTGCGACCGGGGGGTTCTCGTGGTCTACGGGCGCTATTAGGACTTCCTTGCCGTCGATCACAATTCCCCAGAAGGCTGCGTCAGAACACCAGTGGATTTCCACGTTGTTTAGGAGCGCGAGTTCTCTTAGAACCGGTAGCTCCACTGCAACCTGCACTGCCACTTTTACTTTGACTCCGTCTTCGACGTGTTTTACGGCTTCCAGAACCTCGTTGTTTGGTTGGGGTAGGACTATTGTGGCAGACTTCTTCGTCCGCTTCAGCATTGAGACCATCTGCTTGGCTATAGCGTCCTTACCTGTAATGGTCCACGTGCCAGTGTATATGGGGGTGACGTCGAGCGAGCGGTGCCATATGTCCTCTAAAACCTCAACGCCTTCCCTTATCTTGAGCGCTGCATTTTCCATTGTTTTTCTAGCTTTCCCAACAACTTCTTCTACGCTACTCGCCGCACCATCAAGCTCGCGTACAACCTTTTGGTTGATGATTTCTCTTCTCGCAGCTACTTTTCCTTTAACTTCCGCCAGCTTTGCGTGATTCACCTTCTCCACGTTCTCTATCAGGGCTTCGCCCTTCCTGTCATACTCGTATGCCTTTTCCTGCATGATCATGGAAGCCTTTCTGCGCAGGACAAGCACGCTGAACTCAACGAGCTTAACGGTTTCGATGGCTCCCTTAGCATAGGAGGCGAAGAGCTCCGACACCTCTTGAGCGTATGAAGCAAGGGAGGATACTAGACTCTTGACGAGAGCCTTAAACTCGTCGGACATGAATGATATTATGGCGTTCGTGGCGTCTTCGCATCCTCTCGTGCTCCTCAAGAGAGAGGAGTTTATCTCATTTGTAATTTTGGTCTCAAAAATCTCTGGGAGCACGCTAAGCCTCTCTTCAACTTCTTTCCTTATCCCCATGAGTACATTCTGGAGGTTTTCGCGTTCTTCTTCCAGAGCATTAACAGTGCTTCTTACGACCTCATCCTCAACTCGCCTAACTAGTTCCTCCTCAATGGATAATATTTCGCTGTAAGTTTCACGTAAAGAGCCCGCTAAGCTTGAAACTTCACGCGACCAAGCCTCCATAGCCGTCCTGATCTTAGATGAGCTGAACTTCTCGAGTATTGACCCCTTTGTCCTGCTAAGTGACTCGAGATTCTTCGCAATAACTGAAGCCTTGCCTACCAGTTCATCCAGCTTAGAAAGAAAGACTTTGGCAAGCTCCCTCTCCCTCTGGAGGGCATCTGTAACCAGGTGAGTGAACTTTCTCCCGGCGGATTGGATGAGACCGCCAACCCTGACGGTCATTCCCTCAACCAGCCAGGTCGAGTCAACCTCCTGTTTCTCTACGAACTCTCTCAACCGCTTCATTTCTCCCCCTATTATCTCCCCGAGAGCTTGCACCAGTTCCTCAACTGATTTAACGTGAGACTTATAGTGATTTTCAAGCATTGTCCTGACCTGAACCATGAGGCCATCAAGACGCCTAGAAACCTCACTCTGTAGGGCACTTATAAGCTTGAGTTGGGCATCGGTGGTTATGCGAACGCCCTCATCGACACGCCTCAGGAACTCGCGCATTATCTCAGAGAGAGGAATAGCGTTTCCTTCAAAGCGTTCAACATCCCTCATTTTAAGCATAAAGGTAGAGAGGAAGGAGCCCAACAACTCCTCAACGGAAACCACAACTCCTCTCAGAATATCCCCGCCCTCCTCCACGATCTTCTTATACTCGCCGACAAAGGAATCAAGTAGAAGCCTCACATCCTCAGTGGCGCCGCTAAGCTCGTCGGAAACCCCACCCACAATGGTTTTTGAAAGGTCACGGAGACGCCTAGAAGCCTCCTCGAAGGAGGACGATAATTCATCCCTGAGAGCGTGCAGATCCCTTCCAGCCCGCTCGTAAAGCTCGATGAAAAGCTCCAGGAAGGGTTCGAGCGCAACGTAGCGCTCAACTGAAGCTGGAAGCCTGCGTAGGAAGCCACGCTCCACAAGTTGCTCAACAGCATCTTTAATTGCTTCCTCGGGAAGCAACAGGTGACACGCTAGGTCATAAACAGAGAACTCGCCGAGGGACAACGCCGCCAAGTAAACGTTGATCTCGCCTTCACTAAGCCCAAAGTTCCCCAGCAACTCCTTCGAAACAGGCTTAAGAGGCATCATATCACCTAAGAAAACACTAATAATTATGAGGTTTTTAGCAGGTAATTAACTTTTCTGAAGAAGACGCGCGGCCTCATCGCCGTTTTCACAAGAATTAATAAGGAGGGGGAGGAGGGCGTGTTGGGAGGAGGGGAGAGATTAGACGGCTCAGCCACTAAAAATGAGGACGTAAACAGGTATATAAGTTTTTCCATAAAACTCTCCTACTTTTTGAGGAATATACATTATTAATTGATGAATATTAAGAAAATTTCAATGAAAAATTCGAGAATAAAGGATGATTAAGCAACAAGATGCGATAATGAAAACATCAATTTTCCGTGTTTTTGATGCGAAATCCACAAAATGAACAGTATACCGGGTTAGACCTAAACTCCGCGTTACACCTGGGACATGATACCCTTACCGTTTGCTCTTCTACCGGCTCCACCCTGCGCCTAAGATTTAGGAGTATTTCAGATATATAGGCGCTTAGACCCAGCGTTAGAACAATTAAGACATACCCTGCGACACACGTCAGGAGAGGGTTGGCTTGGAAAACTGTGAGGAGGAACCAAGCGTAGGGGTGTCTGGTGCTGAGACCCCAAAGGAGGATAGAGACCATGAAGAAGAGAAGAGGGGAGGATGACTGGAAGACGCCACGTGGATTGCCGGAGGCAAGCATGAAAAGGAAGCCTATGGAGAACCAGAGGAGGAGCACTATTACCCTAACGTCAAGCTGAAATACATAGAAAAATGCTTGCTGGAGGAGGGGGGCTGGCGGGACGGGCTTGTAATTGAAGGCCACTGAGAAGGAGAGCTGGATGACGCTTATTAGTCTGCCAGAGAAACTGTAACCGTAAACAGGCTGGGCGAGAAGGCTTAACTCAGTGTTGAAAACGTGGTTTAAAGCGGAGAAAACAAGGAGGGGGATAAGTATTGGTCCGAACTCATTGGCATAGGTTCGTAGTTTACTCATGGGCTCACCGTGTTACCTGACCCTGGTTCCCGGGGGGACAGACTCTTCGACTGTTAAGAGTACTGGTTTGCCGTTGACGTCCGCTGCCAGTAGCATTCCTCTAGACTCCAATCCCATGAACTTTTTCGGCTCCAGGTTGGCGAGCACAACCACGTTTTTTCCCAGAAGACTTTCAGGGTTTACATATTCGGCTATGCCGGCTACAACTTGCCTCGGTTTTTCTTCTCCTAGGTCAACTAGAACCTTAACAAGTTTTTTGGCTCCCGCCACCCTTTCGGCTTCAACTACTCTGCCTACTCTTATGTCCATTTTCGCGAATTCCTCGAACGAGACTGTCAAACACTTTTCCTCCTACTGTATTAGCTGGAGTTTCCTCAGCTCGTTTAGTAGCTTAATGAGCTTAACGTTGCCCTTCGCCGCAGCCCTGAG
>JAHLWW010000187.1 GCA_019057715.1 Candidatus Jordarchaeum sp. JNZ_1113 | reverse complement strand
TGTTTGAGGAGTGAAGGGAGGATGAAAAATGACTTGGAAGCCCTATGAGTACGGGACGCGCATGATGTACACTCTGCTTGGAGCCAAGCCGATGCGCAGCCTCGTAGGATACTTCCTATGCCCGAGAATCCTCATCGGAAAATTTGGCCTCGTACTGGCGCTCTCTATCGTGTCAACTATGCTAAATAAAAAACGGGTTTTTATAATTACGGACAAAGCCATAAGAAGGCTTGCGGAGTCCCTCTTACCTTACTTTGAAATGTTCCAGATGACGGTTGAAATATGCGACAAGGCAGTGCCAGAGCCACCTATACCGTTGGTGCGAGAGGTAGCCGAGGAAATGCGTAAGTTTGAACCCGACCTCATAGTTGCTGTGGGCGGCGGCTCCGCCATGGATACAGCGAAGGCCGCGTGGATCCTTTATGAACGGCCTGACGTCGATTTCTCTATGGTTGAGGCTCTGACCCCCCTAGGACTAAGAAAGAAGGCTTACTTAGCAGCTATTCCGACTACAGCTGGAACAGGCTCCGAGGCTACACAAGCATTCGTTCTAACGGACGTGGATCAAACTCCTCCGAGAAAACTTGCTGCACAGCACCCTGAGTGTGTGCCAGAATTCGCCATACTCCTGCCGGAACTGACCGTCGGAATGCCTCCAGACCTCACCGTGGGAACAGGCCTCGACGCTCTGGCGCACGCTGTAGACGCCTACATAAACAGGCACTGGGCGAGCGATTTAACCGATCCACTAGCCCTTAAAGCGATAGAACTCATCATAAAGTACCTTCCAGTAGTTTACAAGCAGCCGAGGAACTTGGATGCTAGGGGTAAAATGTCGGTTGCAGCCACGATGGCTGGCTTAGCCTTTGGGAATGCTGGCACAGCTATAACACACGCGCTCGGGCACTCTCTCGGGAAAGTCTTTGGCATTCACCACGGGAAATCCGTTGGAATATTCATTCCTTATTCTTTGAGGTTTGAAGCTAAGGTAACAGATGGCTATGTGGGACTGGCTAAGTGGCTAAACTTTAGCCTAAACCTAGACGTGGTTGCAAAGAGGAAAGAGGAAACGCTTAGCAAGTTAAACCAGTTCTTCAAGGACTTCATAACAGGTCTCGGCGTCCCAATAGCGCTCAAAGACCTCGGAATAAGTAGGGAAGATTACGAGGCTAAGAAAGCAGCCCTGGTGAAGTACGCGTACGAGGACCCCACGGCTATTTTCAGCATAAGGCCGGCCAATATAAATGACTTCGAGAAGCTTTTCGACTATGCATATGAAGGAAAAGATGTGGATTGGTGAGAGCATGTATGGGTATCACGGCAAGATTTTGAAGGTAGACCTCTCAGACGGATCCGTGAAAACGATAGAGCTAAAGGAAGACCTCGCAAAGGCCTTTATTGGCGGAAGCGGACTTGCTGCCCGCCTCCTATTCGATGTACTCGACGCTAAAACAAACCCTCTTGGACCCGATAACCATTTAGCGTTTATGACCGGCCCGTTTACCGCGACCCCTGTCCCTCAGGGGAGCAGGTATATCGTTGCAGGCAAGTCTGCTCAGGGCTTCTGGGGGGAGGCATGCTCAGGCGGAAGCTTCGGACCAGCCCTTAAAGGAGCTGGAGTGGACGGAGTGATAATCACGGGAGCCGCCAAAAAGCCGGTCTACCTGTTTGTCCACGACTCCTCGGTTGAGATCAAAGATGCAAGCCACCTCTGGGGTAAAGATACCATTGAGACCCAGGAAATTATAAAGAAGGACTTGGGGGAGCGGAGGATTAGGGTTGCATGCATAGGCATTGGCGGGGAGAACAAGGTTAAATATGCATCCATAATGAATGACGAGTCGAGGGCGGCTGGGCGTTGTGGCCTCGGCGCGGTTATGGGTGCTAAAAACCTCAAGGCGGTGGCTGCGGTAGGTGATGCTAGAGCGGAGATCGCCAGTGAGGAAATGCTAAGGGGGATCCTAGACTTCTACAAGCTCGTCATGGAGGCATCCCCGTTCTACCACCTTTTAAGAGAATATGGAACATACGGTTACCTTGACATGGCCTTTGAGATAGGTGATGCTCCCACGAGATACTTTACTCGTGCGCTCTTCCCCGTAGAGAAGGTTAGCTCAGCAACCTTCAAGGACACCTACATGGTTAGGAACTACGCTTGCTACGGATGTCCTGTAGCGTGCGGTAAAGTGGTTGAGTACAACAAAAGGGGCGTCAAAGAGATCGACACGCCGGAATATGAAACGATGGTGGCCTTCGGCCCGCTTCTAGAGAACTATGACTTAGACTCCATATTGTACGTGAATCACCTTTGCAACATTTACGGCATTGACACAATATCGGCTGGGGTAAGCATAGCCTTCGCCTTCTACCTCTACGAAAAGGGAGTAATAGGCAAGAAGGACGTTGGCATGAAGCTCGAGTGGGGGAACAGTGAGACGATAGTGAAACTGGTCGAGATGGTCGCTAAGAGGAGTGGCTTCGGCAACATACTGGCAGAGGGAACCAAGGGTATGGCGGAGCTCCTCAACGTGGATCCGGGTGAGGCGGCAAACGTGAAGGGGCTCGAGATCCCGATGCACGACCCGAGAGCTTTCTTCGGGCAAGCCCTGTCATATGCTACGGGCAACAGGGGGGCGTGCCACCTTAGAGGCGACTTCTACCAAGTTGACTTAGGAGTTGGAGCAATACCGGAGCTCGGCATAATCCAAATGGACCGTTTCGTCCTTGATGGGAGGGTGGATGCCGTAGCAAAGTATCAGGATGTGCGTGAACTCTATGACTCGCTAATCCTCTGCAAGTTTTCCTTCGCCACCCTGAGCATGATCTGCGACTTCCTGAACGCCATAACAGGATGGGACTACAACCCTGAATCCATACACAAGACGGGAGAAAGAATATTTAACATCAAGCGGGCGCTGAACAACAAGTTCGGTGTGACGAGAGAGCACGACAAAATGCCCAGAATAGCAATCGCTCCGCTCGAGGAAGGAGCAACTGCAGGAAAAACCCCCAACATGGAAGAACTCCTGAAGGAGTACTACAAAGCCAGAAAGTGGGACTGGGAAACCGGAAAACCGACCAAAGAAAAGCTCGAGGAACTTGGACTCGGAGACATAGCGGCGAAAATATGGAAGTAAGCTCCGACTATACCTTCTCTCCTTTTGTTTTTAATTTTATGAGAAAAACTGTATTTAATTAATATCTTTGTGTTATGTTTTCGGGTTGAGAAAACTTATTTTTCGCCTTGTGCATCTTTACTTGGATGATGCATATGTTGGGAGGTTGCTCCGTTGCTCAGGTCCCTTTTATCCCCTGCTGGAAGCGATGTTTTCACCGGGAGGCCGGATGAGGTACGTTTCTTTCAGCGCTTCATATCTGATGTTAAGGCTGGCGCTGAAACTAGGAGGGCCGTTCTCGTTTCAGGCATTCCCGGAATAGGAAAATCCTCTCTTCTCAACAAGTTTAGAAGCATTGCCGATGTAGAGGGCATCGCTGTCATACCTCTCAATGTATCTTTCTCTGAAGCACGTCTCTTCTTCGAAGAGGTGAAAAAACGCCTAGACTCTCTGGCTCCCGGAGCCCGTAAGAAGCTCATGGGGGAAAAGCCTTTTGTCGCACCTCCTCCTTTACCCAAGGAGGTTGACGCTGCCTTCGAGGAATCCTTCATGAAGCGCTTCATGGAGGACATGGATAAGATAGGGGACGCCTTGAGTAAGCCGGTCTTCTTCTTCTGTGA
>JAHLWW010000186.1 GCA_019057715.1 Candidatus Jordarchaeum sp. JNZ_1113 | reverse complement strand
TTAATTTACAATGACCATAATGTTCAAGGAGGTGCAGATGAGGAGAAGCGCGATTCTTTTAGTATCGATCCTGTGCTGTCTGGGCTCAACTTTGTGGGCTCAACAGCACGGAGGGACGTTACGGTACGCCATGTATGGCGAGCCTCCTACCCTCGACATGCACGTTACCACATCTATTATTGCGAGCACAGTTGCCCACCACATTTTCGAAGGTTTGTTCGACTTTGCTGCAGATTATACTCCGAAGCCGGTTTTGCTTGAAGGTTTTGAGTACAAGAACGACGGAAAGACCGTTATTTTCTACCTCAGAAAAGGTGTCTTGTTCCACAACGGGAAAGAAATGACCGCTGAAGACGTTGTGGCTTCATTGCAACGGTGGGGGAAGTTCGGTTTGCAGTCTAAACAGCTGTGGGACCTTGTCGTCTCGATAACCGCTGTCGACAGGTATACAGTTATTTTGGAGCTAAGCCAACCGTTCGGCCCCTTACCGGCTTACTTAGCCAACATATACGGAGGGCCTCGCATTTATCCAAAAGAGGTTGCAGAGCTAGCTGACGCTAAACCTATCCCCCCTGAATGGTATATAGGGACGGGGCCTTATAGGTTTGTTGAGTGGATACCCGGACGTTGGATAAAGCTTGTGCGCTTTGACAAATATGTCTCTCCTCCGGGCCCTACAGATGGTTTTACTGGCCTGAAAGTGCCTTATATAGATGAGCTAATCTTTTTCTACGTGCCTGATGCCATGACACGTGTGGCCGGAGTTCTCGCAGGTGAGTATGACTACGCAGACTCGATCCCTACTGACCTCTATGACTCGCTCGCCGCTGCTCCAAATGTAACTACCATTCTTCTCGAAAATCCCCCCATTTTCCCTGCGATGATTTTCAACACTCGACAAGGTTTGATGGCTAACGCAACGCTGCGCCAGGCTGTGTTGGCAGCGCTGAACATGGAGGAAGCGCTTCGCGCGGCTTATGGTGACCCACGTTTCTGGCGGTTAGAGAGCTCATATTTCTCCCGCAACACAATTTGGTACTCCCCCGCCGGGAAAGAGTTCTACAACCAAAATGATCCCCAGCGTGCGAGAGAGTTAGCTAAACAAGCAGGATACGCTGGGGAGCCGATTAGATTTATGGTCTCTAGCGACTATAAACACCATTATGACCAAGCTATAGTTATTGCTGAACAGCTTCGTGCAGCAGGGTTCAACGTAGACTTACAGGTATACGACTGGGCTACGCTTCTCCGTAGACGTGCAGATCCTGAACTCATGGATATATTCTTTACGCATTTCTTGACAGTGCCAGAGCCGTGTCTCGTTCTCTTTTTGCCGGGAACATGGCCCGGATGGTGGCAAAACCCGAAGAAAAACGAACTTGTCGCAATGATGAACACAGCTATTGATTATGAGTCACGTTATATGATTTGGCAACAGATACAGGCCCTCATATGGGAGGACGTCCCGGTAATTAAAATTGGAGAAGCCTTTTTCCTCGACATCATGTCGACGCGCGTAAAGAGCAAAGACCACCCTGTAATGCTGGTACCGTATTTCTGGAACATGTGGTTAGAGTAACATCCATTTAACATGGCTTGGGCAAGAAAACGGGGGGAGTTATATACTCCCCCCGTGTTCTTAAGTCAACGCTATGCTTACCTTTTTGGTTAAAAGGTTTGTATCACTTTTCCCCACCGCTTTTCTGGTCGTCACTATAGCGTTTTTCCTTCTCAGGTTGATCCCCGGAGATCCGGCGGCTGTGATGCTTGGTCCTGGCGCAACTCATGAGCAAATCGAAGCTCTCAGAGCTGAGCTAGGCTTAGACAAGCCAATTGTAATCCAGTATATCTTTTATGTCGCGCGGTTAGCAAGGGGAAATCTCGGGGAGTCCATATACTTCCGCAAACCTGTCCTATCTATAATAGTTTCTCATTTGGAGGCAAGCTTTCTTCTGGCAACTCTTGGGCTTTTGGTCGTCATCCTAGTGGGCGTAGTATTTGGCATTTTGTCTGCTTTGTTCAACAGAACAGTCTTGGATAAATTGTTTCTAATTCTTGCCCTTTTAGGAGCATCCATCCCTAGCTTTTGGTTGGGACTCATGCTCACGTGGGTTTTCGGCGTTTACATGCGGATTTTGCCTACATCTGGTTTTGTTTCTATTTTTGAGACAGGGAACTTATCAAACCTAAAATATTTAATTCTACCTTCGATCACACTGGGCTTAGTGAACTCTGCGCCCGTTGCTAGGATGACTAGGTCGGCTGTGCTCGACATTCTTTATCAACCATACATCGACGTAGCGCGCGCAAAGGGCCTAGATTTTTGGGGAGTTGTAACTAAACATGTACTCCGAAACGCTGCAATCCCAATAGTCACTGTGCTTGCATTCGTTTTTGGAGGCATGCTTGCTGCAGCTGTAGTTACTGAGAACGTTTTTGCTGTACCAGGTATTGGACGTCTTGTAGTTCAATCAGTATTGCGTCGTGATTATCCTGTAATTCAAGGTGTGTTGATTTTTGTAGCCGCCCTTTACATCTTAATAAACTTTATTACAGACATTACGTATGCTTTTTTGGATCCACGCGTGAGATTGACATGAAATTCCTGCGGAAAAAATCAACATTGATAGCTTTGACAATATTGATACTGATTGGCCTTTCACCTACACTCTTATCATTCTCTATTCTACAAAATCCGACAACGATCAACCCAAGGATGCGCCTTCTTCCTCCCTCCCGACAGCATCTCTTTGGAACAGACCAGTTTGGCCGCGATCTATTGGCGCGAGTCCTCGCAGGGAGCAAGATCTCATTTCTTGTTGGATTTTCTGTAACCATCTTGGCACTAATCGCTGGCGTCCCTCTTGGATTAGTTGCTGGATATTTTCGGGTGCTGAACACGCCCATCATGCGGTTAGTTGATGCAATGATGGCCTTCCCTTCTATCTTGCTCGCGCTTTCCATCGCGGCTATTTTAGGAAGACCAAGCATTTTGAATGTCGTGATCGCTATCAGTGTCGTATACACTCCACGTATTGCAAGACTGGTTTATAGTACAACAATCGTCTTACGAGAGATAACCTTTGTCGAGGCAGCAAGAGCTGTTGGATCTGGGTCAGCCCGAATTTTGTATCGCCATATTCTGATTAATCTTATATCTCCAGTTCTAGTATATTCTACTTTTATTTTTGCATTCGCAATCCTTGAAGCAGCAGCACTTGATTTTCTTGGTGTTGGTATACCTCCTGAGGTACCGAGCTGGGGGGGAATGATTAACGAAAATCGTGTCTATATTTTTCTTGCTCCTTGGGGGATTATCTTTCCTGGTATATTTTTAGCTATTACAGTATTAAGTTTAAACATAATAGGGGATAATTTGCGTGACTTTTTGGACCCAAGGTTGAGAAGGTTTGTATGATATGGATAGATTTGTTGCATTAAACGTTTTCTTTACTAATCTTAGCAAAAACGCATGGCTATTGAAAATTTGAAAACTAAAATGAGACGAGAGCTTACGTTGTTCATCTTAATTCACCTGCTCAAACTTTTTCGCCTCGTCACCTCTTTGGGTGGCGGAGCGCTGACGAGGCTCATATTAACCCCGGCGAGCGACGGTCAAGGGCGCCACCTATATACTCAGCAGCTCCCGCGCTAGCTCCCGCTGTCGTCCCATCCGGCCTGTGGCGCCCACGAGGAGCCGGCACTCCAGGGCCGAGGCGGGGATCACCGCCTCCTCGCCGTGCCGGTCGCGGATGCGGTC
>JAHLWW010000185.1 GCA_019057715.1 Candidatus Jordarchaeum sp. JNZ_1113 | reverse complement strand
GAAACCGAAATATATACTAAAACTAAGTGAACAGGATTCTAGCTATTTTTGTCCTTAGTTCTTTCTCTTTTCTCTCGAAGACTGCTTCAAACGTGTTGTCCACCAGCAAGCTTCCATCCTTCCTTCGTATTATCGCGCCGCCAGTTGCATATACGGTATCTTTCGCTTTCTCAATCGTCGTTCTTACTCCTGTTTTCTTACTAACCTCCTCCGCTATTTTTTCTAGGTTTAAGTTTATGCCTACATGTTTCTCTGGAAGAACAACCTCCAGTTCTCCGCCTCCCAGAGTTAGTGCCCCTCTCTCAATTATTTTTTCAAGCGTTTGAGCGTAATCCTTTGAGGACGCAAGCGCTTCAAGCTTTTTTCTTGCCTCCTCGAATACTCTTCTTATTCCCTCTTCCTTGGTTTTTGTCACTATTTGTCTTGCCTTTAGTTTCGCCTCAGCTATTATTTTCCGTTTCTCCCTCTCAGCATCCTCGCCTCCTCTTCTCAGTATTTCACTAGCCTTCCTCTCGGCTCTTCTCTCCGCCTCCTCAATAACTTTAGCCTCTCTCTTGTGTGCCTCATTTAGTATTTCGCTAGCCTGCTTTTCAGCGTACTCCATTATTTTCTTTCTTATCTTTTCTAGGCGATCCTCAACAGGTGTTTCCTCGAAAACTTTGACCTCAACTTCCTCGCTCAACTTGACCCCCCAGAGAGTATTGAATTCAAAACTACGCTAATAGCTTCCTCAAGCTTCCTCTCCACTTGGCTTCTAATGGCAGCCACTTCTTCCTCAGCTTTTTTAATGATCTCCTCAGCTTCCTTCTGCGCCTCTTTTCTCGCGTTCTCTAATCTTTTCTCTGCCTCCTTCTTCGCCCTTTCAACCTTTTCGCTTTCTATCCGCTTCGCCTTCTCCTCAGCTTCTGCCTCTAGTCTTTTCGCTTCTTCACTCGCCTCCAAAATCCTCTTTCCCGCCTCAGCCTCAAACTTCCGGATCTCCTTGAGCGTCTCGGAAGCCACGGTCATCACCTCTCACGCACCCCAATGATGAAATCTCACACTTTAATCTTTCGATCGCAACCCAGAGAACTGTTAGAACAACTAACCCTGCGCCTCCATGAGCTTGCACTTTCACTTCAGACCACCCAGAAAACATTTATTTTCAAGCTTCCTTTTAGTTGAAAGGGTGGTGGGGGTTCTTGATCCGTTTGCATCATGTCGGTGTAGTTGTGGAAGATTTAATGTCGGCTATATCGAAGTTTTGTCGTGCGCTTGGCGTGGATGAGAAGAAGATAGTTGTTCATCGTGGCCAGTACTCCACTAGGGACGGAGAAGTGGAGGAATTCGAATACGCGTTTATTCCTTCTGGTAATGGGACCATGATAGAACTTGTGACGCCTAAGAGTGAAGGACCGACGATGAGGTTCCTCAGGAAGAGGGGTGAAGGTCTTTTCCACTTGGCGTTTGAAGTGGACGACGTTTATTCGACCATTGAAAAGTTTAAGGAGGCCGGTATACCCTTCGCGGGGGAAAACCCGACAGGGGAGCTCGTCTCTGTTTTCTTCCACCCGAAGCACGCTCACGGCGTTCTTCTCCAAGTAGTAAAGAAAGGGCTCTTCCTCCCTGATGGAGAAATTAACCCAGAAACCCTACTGAAAACCTAAAAAAGCGCTTAGGTTGAGCCCGGGTAGTGAAGACTAGATGGTGGTGGTTGCTTGAGGGCACGTAAGCATGGCAGCGTCATTCTGGGTGAGGCAAGCCGTATAGATGTTTTCGCTGAAGCCCTCGACCGTGAGCTCTCATTCACTCATTTAAGAGTTAAGAGGATGGGTGCTTACGAGTGGAAGCTACGCATGGGTCTTGGTGTTAAGGGTTCCCTCCGCCTGCTCCAAGTGGACGGCGACCTGCGATATGAACTCTCATTGGAACTGAGCAGAATACCTCTCCTTCTCTCGTTAGCTATAGCAGCAATCTCCCTCCTCGTCTCCATAATTTTCTTCTTCTTTGGTTTCCTCCTTTTCTTCTTTCTGTTCCCGTTGGCGGTGGGCTTCTGGAATATCGAGAAAGCTGAAAAGGAAACGCTGGAAGCATTAGAGGCGGCACAACTTCGCGTATTCGGCGAACTAAAGTCTCTACCACAGAGAGAGCAAACATGTCCCGCATGTGGTTTCAAGCCGCCGAAGTGGGCAATATATTGTCCACGATGCGGTGCTGAACTGCGAAGCTGGCACTAACGGGAACCGCAGACAGGGCATTCTTTACTTCTTCTCACTTCTACTATCATGAAGCGTGGCTCCTCCCCGTCGTATATTAATAGGCGTCCGACGAGAGGCTTACCTATTCCCGTGATGACCTTTATCACCTCGTTCGTCTGCATACAGCCTAGGACTCCCGGAGTTGATGCCGCTACTGGTATTACTTCTTCGGCTGGCGGTGGATGAGGAAAAATACACTGGAGGCATGGCCCCTCTTGGGGGATTATCGTTGTCAGCTGCCCCTGAAACCCATAGACTCCTGCGTGGACGAAAACTCTCCCCTCGTTAACACAAGCCTTGTTGACCAGCATTCTAGAAGCAAAGTTGTCCATAGCGTCAACCACCACATTTGCCTTCCTAATTATTTCGTGGACATTGTCCTCGTTAACCCTCTCGTTAATGGCTTCAACAGAAACCTCCGGGTTTAGCTCTTCAATTTTTTCTTTGGCACTTTCAACCTTTGGTCTGCCTATATCTCTGCTCCAGTGGAGCACCTGCCTGTTCAAATTGCTCAACTCGACGTTGCCCATGTCTACAAGGACAAGCTTGCCCACGCCTGCCGCTGCAAGGTAAATCGATACAGGCGACCCCAGTCCTCCAACACCTATGACGGCAACGCTAGCCCTCTTAAGCCTCCTTTGCCCCTCTTCCCCCCACCCCTCAATGAGCATCTGCCTGCAGTACCTTTCAACTTCCGCCTCGCTTAGCTTCTCATCCACAGAGAACCTCCTTCCAGCCTCTTCATAAGCATAACATAGAAAGCGTGAGACCAGCCTAAAGGTGTTGCTGATAAGGGCTTCCCCTTCTTTCTATGTACCTGCTCAGGTATCAGTCCAAGTTTAGAATGAGCTAGGCACCACTCGGCAAGCTCCTCCGCCTCTTCTCTCCTCCCCAGCTCCGCCTTATAAAGCGCCAGCCAGAGAGTTGCAACGGTCCAGAAGTTTCCTCCAAAATACTTATCCTTCTTATACCTGAAAACTCCTTCCCTACGCTTCAGCTCCCTTTCAAGCCACTCGGCGGTAGCCCTCATTTTGGTACTGGCCGGTTCCACGAACATGTATGGAACGGCTAGTCCTAGAAGAGATGAATCAGGCGTTGGATCCGGCTTCAAACCATTGGCGCTTAGAGCTCGAACATAGTGTTCCCCATTCCAGAAGAATTGGTCGAAGCTTTCCTTCAGCTTACGAGCCGCCTCACGCCACGCCTCACCCCTCTCACCGCTCCCTAATTCCTCCATCATCTTCGCCGCGCTTTCTAGTCCGGCGTAAACTGCCGCTGTGGAGTAAGCATGCACCCCTCTCCTTTCCTCCCACAAGTCGAAGCACGGCGCAAGAAGCCCTCTGTCATCCACCGCCCTTGCCAGTCCTTCAGCCATTTCTTCGACCATAGGCGATAGAGCTGAAAGAAGATCGTAGTCTTCAGTCATTTCGATGTGCTTTCTTAGCCCCCATAAGACTGTCCCAGTCTCGTCTAACTGAACGTCTCCCCACTGGGATGCAAGTCTCCCATCACAACAATATCTCTGGAGGAGTAGTCCTCCTTTCTTTTTGAGCCCCGAACACCAAATGTAAAACTTTCTTGATAGTTCATGATAGCCTGCAATATCGA
>JAHLWW010000184.1 GCA_019057715.1 Candidatus Jordarchaeum sp. JNZ_1113 | reverse complement strand
AAGTAATAGGGTTCATAAAGAGGAACCTTAAAAGGCAACGTTGAAGTTGGAGGATGAGGGTTATTGTGGAAGTTGAAAGGGGAAAACTTGTAGAGGAGGCATTGAGGGGCAACAAGCGGGCCGTAGCGAGACTAATAAGCATTGTTGAGGATAACCCTGCAGAGGCACGCCACTTGATGAGGCTGCTCGCGCCCTACGCGGGTAGGAGTCACCTGGTAGGTGTAACTGGCCCGCCCGGCTCAGGTAAAAGCACGCTGATAGCTGCGATGATCAAGGAGCTACGGCAAAGGGGGAAGACTGTTGGAGTGGTTGCCGTGGATCCGAGCAGCCCGTTTTCCGGAGGCGCCCTTCTAGGTGACAGAGTTAGAATGCAGAGCTTAACGCTTGATGAGGGAGTCTTCATAAGGAGCATGGCGACGCGAGGCGAAAGGGGAGGTGTGGCTAGGGCTGCCAGTAACGCTGCAAGGATCCTCGACGCAACGGGGAAAGACTATGTTTTCGTGGAGACCGCCGGAGCGGGGCAGTCGGATGTAGACATCATGGAGATAGTTCAGACAGTGGTCTTGGTTCTCCCTCCTTCCCTCGGCGACGAAATACAGGCTTTGAAGGCTGGCATAATGGAGGCTGCTGACATCTTCGTCGTCAACAAGGCTGACCTAGGAGGGGCAGACAAGGTGGTTCACGAAATAAACGAGATACTTGACCTAATCGTCAGCAAGAAGCGGAGGCCGCCTGTAGTGAAGGTGTCAGCTTTAAAGGGAGAGGGAATAGCTGAGCTCATAGAGAAACTGGAGGAACATAGAAGGTTTCTCGCGTCCGAGAAGGGCATTAGGCTTGTGAGGCCAGTGAGAGACGATGTTTTATCAGCTGTAAGGGAAGCCTTCGAGGAGAAGATTTTCAACATAATGAAAAGGGAGGAGTTTAGGTCCATAGAGAGACTTGTGGAGACTGGCGAGCTGGACTTGAAAAGCGCCGCTGAGGAGATATTGGCGAGAGTACTTAAAGCCGAGTACGTGTCACCTCCGCCTCGCCGCAGACTTGAAAGGGGGCTTGTTCAGGTTTACACGGGCAACGGTAAGGGTAAGACGAGTGCGGCCTTCGGGCTGGCGCTGAGGGCTATAGGTAGAGGGCTACGCGTATGTGTAATACAGTTCATTAAGGGAGGTTTCGACTACGGGGAACTGTACTCGTCAGTTTACCTTCCTAACCTTCACCTTGAAGCTTATGGCCGTGGACGTTTCGTTTCGAACCCGCCATCGGAGGAGGATTACGTTGAAGCCGAGAAAGCTCTTAGAAAAGCGAGGGATGCAGTGATGAGCGGGGATTACGACGTCGTCATACTGGATGAGGTAAACACTGCCCTAAACCTAAAACTCATCAGGCTGGAGGATGTCATAAGATTACTCGCTGAGAAGGCTGAAAACGTTGAAGTCGTGCTTACTGGAAGAGACGCGCCGAAAGAGGTTATTGAGGCAGCGGACCTAGTTACGGAAATGAGAGAGGTTAAGCATCCGTATAGGAGGGGAGTGCAGGCAAGAATAGGCATAGAGTACTAAGAGAGTAACTAAACTAAAGCCGCCTCTATCACCTTTTAAGTTATCCTTGGAGAAGATTTTTGTGGTGCTGAGTGGGCTTTACGCAAAAATCGTTAATGTTTTCTGGGGGAGCCATTGTGGTTGTACTAGAGAAGGTTTGTGGTAACATTTACTTGGTGCGTGGAGATGGTAATGGCAGGTTCCCTCACTCATTCTCTGTTCTCATTCTGGATGAAAGAAACGTGCTGGTAGACTCGGGATGCGGAATAGAGCATCTAAAGGAAATTAGAAGAGAGTGGAGGGTGGATCTCGTCATCAATTCTCACACGCATCCTGACCATTCCGCTGGAAACTGGGTTTTCGAGGACGTGCCCATCTACGTTCCTCGTGAGGGGTTCGCTACCAGTGGAAGGCTGCAGGCTCTCGCTGAAAGATTTGTTGAGCCGAACATCACCGAGTACTGGATAAACTTCGTGAAGGAGAACATGAACATTAAGGAGTGTATTCCAACGGTAAGCTACAGCGAGGGGGATGTTTTCAGGTTCGGGGAGACCACTCTAGTCGCCCTACACACGCCTGGCCATACCTCCGACCACTACTGCTTCTACGAGCCGCATGAAAGAGTCCTACTCTCCTTCGACTACGACTTCACGCCTTTCGGCCCATGGTATGGGCATAGAGAATCCAGCATAGATGAAACAAGAAGGTCGATAGAGAGGATTAGGTCGTTGAAGCCTAGAATCGTCGTCTCGGGGCATAAGGGTATAGTTAGAGAGAACATAGAAGGCGAGTTTAACAAGTTTCTAGGTAGGATCGACGAGAGAGAAACGAGGATACTGAAGCTCCTCGAGGAGGGAAAGACGATAGATCAGCTCGTCGAGGAGGCGCCAATATATGGGTCATTTCCCTACGCTGAGCCTCTTTTAAGGTATTGGGAAAAAGTTATGATAGAGAAGCATTTAGAGGAGCTTATGAGGAGGGGGATTGTTAGGAAGGTAGGATTGAAGTATGTGGCGGTGACCCGATAAATTTGGGTCGAGAAGCCTGATTAGGCAGATTGGAGGGTTGTCCTTGAGGTGGACGCAACACTTGTTTTTGAGGTTTAACGATGATTGGGGGCGCGCTATTTGCTATTTCGCGCAGAGGTTGAGGGAGTCTTTAGGGGACTTGCTCGTGAGCGTCGTCGCTGGTCCAAGGGAGGACTTCATGTTCCACGGCTGCAATGTGGTAGTCGTCGTCAGGGAGGACACCGTCGACGTGCGCCGGAAAGTGGTGGAGGCAGAGCGGGAAGCCGAAAAGCAACACGGCTGGAAAGTGGGAATAGCACCAATGATAGTGAGAGAGGAAGAGGAAAGTTTTTACTTGGAGGCTTTCCGTTGAAGGCTGACGAGCTCTACAGGGAGGCTTTAGACGACATTAAACACGGTTACTACAACAAGGCTGTCTCAGCCCTTTACTTTTCACTCAGGTTCTTAGCTGAAAGGTTCCTCTTGGAGGCTAGGGCGCCGATCCCTAGACGGGATGACAAGCTGGCGAACTCGCTTGACAGTATGGGTCTGGGGGAGGCCGCCTTTGCGCTCAGAGAAATGTATGTGCTTAGAGTGAAGGCAGACTACAGGGAGGAAAGCGTCACTAGGGAGGAGGCTGAGATGGCGCTGAAAGGCTACGTCAAAGCTCGCCAAACCATCGAAGCGCACAGAATGAAGCTTAAAGCTTAAACTCAAAGAAACTCAGCAGTATACAGTAGAAGTACAACACGCAACACTAGGAACTGAAAACATAATTGAGCATTGCGCTGAAGCGGAGGGCATCCATATTTCTTTTCCAGTAGATGTAGGTGTGGCATAGAGCATGAGCACCCGCATGCCGGATCCTACAGTGGAGCTGAGGTGGTTGCCGTCAGTTGAATATTTATTTCTCTTTATTCATGTGAACTGGGTGGATGAGCCAGAGCGGTGCTGTTGAGGTGGGTGCGAAGTGTGAGTTAACTTGTAAGTGAACTTTATCTCGGTGTCCCCTCTCTAGGAGCCGCATCACGATCACTGAGAAGATAGCTTAACTCTGCACAAGAGGGGCTTTGCGAGCCCATCGGTGTGGGTGGGGGGTAGTGGTAAGAGAGCTGGATAATTGTGTGAAGCATAACACTACGAAGGGGGGATAAAGGAAGTATAAACGGTGCGTCTAGAACTGCGATTTTGTCTTTAGTTTTGGGTAAAAATTTAGAGGGGTTGCAGAGTGAAAGGGCTTGGCTGTTTGGAGGTGTAGATTAGGATTAGGTTTAAATTTTAAATTTGGTTTTAATTTGTATTGGGTTTG
>JAHLWW010000183.1 GCA_019057715.1 Candidatus Jordarchaeum sp. JNZ_1113 | reverse complement strand
TGCGGTCTGCCGGAGAAGCGATGTGGTCGTGGTGGAAGGCTTCAACGACGCGGTGTGCCCCGACCCGGAGTTGAGCTTCGACTTGGCTCTCGGAGTCTCACCAGGAGCAGTCTTCATGTATGACGGGGAGCGTCTCAGGACGGCGGTTGAAGCGGCCGCCACATCCTCAAGGGATCCGAGGAATCTTGAGGCGAGAAGCGTAATAGACCTCCTGAAGCCTGAAGCCGCCATTAAGACCCCGGTCCTCACTTCGCGAGACGTAGCCGACAGCGACAAGTTAGCCTTAAAACTAGGTGAGTTGGTCGACAAGGTAGAGGAAAAAATGAAGCAGATCGCTATATGAGCTAAAATCCTAGCTCCACGGCGTCATACTTACACTGCACCTTGCACGCGTAACACTCCATGCAGGCGTCCTCATTAACCACCACAACCTTCCTGTTCTTCTTATCAATGGAGAAGCAGCCCGCAGGGCAAACACTTAAACAAACACCACACCTAATAGCACCCACACACCGCCCAGCATTAATCCTGACTTTACCAACCAAGGTAACGCCTCCAATGAACACCCACAAACCAACACTTAAAACCTATCCTTATACCATCACTCCGGCTATAAGAAACCTCCTCGAAAAAGCCACCCACTTACTATCCCGCGAAGGATCCTCTCTGGTTTAAGAGACAAATTTTTAAGTTTTTTCGGTTGACTGAGTGATGAGCCGTTCGAAGAAGAGAGGTGTGTATGAATATGAAGAAGGAGTGGAAGTATGGGAAGCCGAGCAAAAACGCCCCAGTCACTGTGCAGGACACCATAAGGCTGAGGCGGTCGATCAGGCGATACACGGGCGAGAGAATACCAGACGAAGACCTAGAAAAAATACTTGACGCCGCACGATACACTCCGTCGCCGGAAAACATGCAAATGTACCGCTTCGTCATAGTTAGAGATGACCAGGAAACTAAGAACTTGATCGCTGATTTGGCTGTTGAGGCCGCGAAGGAGACTTTCGGAACCTTCCCGGCTGAGCTTACCCAGGGAAGGATATGGTACGTTCCACCCGACAGGAGGCCTTGGACGTTCACCGAGATGAGGGACGGCAGCCTCTTCGAGTACCCGAGGTACGCCGACGTAGTCATCGTCGCCTGCGCCTCCGAGTCCTTCCACGACTCACCCGTGCTTTACCCGCTCAGCCTATTCGGCTCCATATGCGTCGGCATGGCGATAATGAAGATGTGGCTTATGGCGACAGCTCTGGGATACGGGGCGGGTTACCAAGCGTTCCCCATAATGGATCCGAGAAGAAGAGAGCTTCTAGCTGACAGGCTTGGAATTCCAAGGTCTTGGGACGTGATAGCCACGCTCAGCATAGGAGTCAGAGGTGAGGAGCGCATGATAGGGCCATCCCGCCTGACGCTTGAAGGCCTCTTCTATAAGGAGAGGTGGGGTAACCCATACATAAGAAAAGCTTTCTTGGAGGAGGAGTAAATGGTTGAGGTCAAAGTGGACCTGGACAAGGATGTCGTGGAGAAGCTGAAGAAGCAGGCTGAGTGGTGCGACCTGCCACTCGAAGCGGTCTGCAAGCTTATCCTCTCGGAGTACACGAGGAACAGGGGCGGATACCTCTTCTACGGCTCGGCTCCCGGAAACAGAAAGATAATCCTCATCCAGTGGCCATACATAACCGGACAAGTCATACTGACCCAGGAAGAGCTGAAGGCTTTAGGAGGAAAATAAGTGGGAGGTGTTATGTTTGACTAGGAAGTATAAGGGTTACGCTCCAGGATCCGAGTTCATAAGGTACCCTGTGCTGGAGCTAGAGGATGTGGAGTATGAGTACTTCAGAGAGGAGTCAAAGTTTCTCGGCATATCACTAGTGGAGAACAAGAAGGGCAGGATCGTGGTGAGGTGGGAGTACCCCTTCTACAAGAGGTTCCTTGAGGCCGTCGAGAAAGTTTACGGGGACATATCAGCGAGCCACGTTGAGGACGCCGTTAGAAAGGCAGCCGAAGAATGGGTTAAAAAGGTGGAGGAAGGAAAATGAGCGACCTCAAAGCCTTCCTAGAGGACCTCACACGGAAGATCAACGAGAAAGCCATGAACCTTGTGAGGGAATGGATAGGCAGCAGGTACTATGGGAAAATAGTTGAGTTTGAAGTCGGCGACCTCAAGGGAATGCAGAAAGCATACCACATCGTCTTCACGAAGAAGGGTGCGAGGTTCAAGGAGGGCGAGTACCCAAGCCCAGACCTAATATACCGATCAGACGAGGAAACGCTGAGGGGCGTCCTCACAGGCGCCATACCGGAGAAAGATGTCCGAAAAACGTGGAAGCTCATCATAATGGGAGACGCGCACGAAATGGACCCATTCTCCCAAGTAGTTGCTGCAGCGCTAAAGTAGAAAGCTAGCCTCACGCCACCCTCGCTCACCACCCTCCATACCTCCAATTATTTTACGTGTTTCTTTGCCTCCTAACTATGCTCATAAAGCGTTCCTGTTTCTAATAGGCCTTCGCTGGCGTTTCCCCGTGATTTACTAGTGGTCTCGCTTCCTATTTTAATGAACATTTCTGTGCAGAAAAGATTTAAATAGTTCATTAATGACTTATTTTTTCAGCTGGTAGATGTGACGGAGGCGCCAAAAGTGAGGTGTCGCGTTTGGCTCCCAGAGCAGCTCTGAACGCTTAGCAGCTTACTCTGTGAGAGGAAAGCTTGCCTACAAGCGCCTCCAAGTATCTAAGCCCCCAATGCTGGTTTTCCTATCCTTGCAGGAAAACTGCGAGCACGCTTACCTACTCGAGTCGGTCGAGGGGCCGAGGAGAATTGCGCGTTTCTCCTTCATAGGGTTCAACCCGAGTCAGCTTCTCACGGTGAAGAATGGCGAAGCGCTTTTCCAAGACTTCAACCGTGAGGAGGAGCTCAGGTTCAGGGTTAAGGATCCTCTTGAATTATTAAGGATGGTGGTTGGGAGAGAAGGTGAGGGGTCAGAGTTCAGGTTTTCCGGGGGAGCTGTGGGGTACGTGTCCTACGACGCTGTAAGGTACTGGGAGAATTTGCCGTGCCTGGCTGAGGACGTGCTCGTCTTTCCTGATTTGCAGATGGGGATCTATGAGGACGTGCTCGTCTTCGACCACGAGAGAGGCGATGCTGTTTACGTTTACAGGGAGAAGGACAGGTCGAACGAGCTGCTTGAGCTGATAAGTCGCTGTGAGAGCGACGTGGAGGAGGGATTACAATTCACTTCTCCAAGAGCTAACCTTAGCAGGGAGGAGTACGAGGAGAGAGTTCTGCGGGCGAAGGAGTACATAGAGTCGGGCGACATATTCCAGGTTGTCCTTTCCAGGAGGTATGACTTCAGCGTTGAGGGCAACCTTTCGCGTTTCTACCTTGAGCTCAGAAAGATAAACCCGTCTCCATACATGTACTTTCTCAAGATGGGTTCTCGGAGAATCATAGGGTCAAGCCCTGAAATGCTGGTGAGGGTTGAAGGCGGGCTAATTGAGACTTTCCCCATCGCTGGCACTAGGCCGCGGGGGGCGACTGAGACTGAGGACGAGGAGCTTGCAATGGGGCTTCTCGCTGACCCGAAGGAGAGAGCGGAGCACGTGATGCTCGTCGACTTGGCGAGGAACGACGTTGGACGCGTTGCGAGGTTTGGCAGTGTCCATGTGCCTGAGTTCATGACCGTGCACAAGTACAGCCACGTTCAGCACATCGTTTCGAGGGTGGTGGGAGAGTTGAGGAGTGGTTGCGACTGCTACGACGTGTTGAGGGCGGTTTTCCCGGCTGGCACGGTTTCAGGGGCTCCGAAGGTTAGGGCAATGGAGATAATAGAGGAGTGCGAGCCGTCAAGGAG
>JAHLWW010000182.1 GCA_019057715.1 Candidatus Jordarchaeum sp. JNZ_1113 | reverse complement strand
CATCGCGTGCTTGTCTCCTATGTTAGCGGAGGGGCATAATCCTATGCTTCCCACAATACCGGCGCATAGGTCCGAGAGGATGTCTCCGAACATGTTTGTCGTTAGAATAACGTCGAAGCGCTTTGGGTCAAGGACTATATTCATCGCTGCGGTGTCTACGTGCATTTCCTCAGTCTTGATTTCAGGGTAGCGTGAAGCGACTTCAAGACATGTTTCCCTAAAGAGGCCGCATGTCTCTTTCATCACGGTTGCCTTGTGTATTATGGTAACCTTGCGTCTTTTCATCTGTGACGCCATTTTGTAGGCGTACTCGGCTATTCTTCGAGACCCTTCGCGAGTTATCACGCGCACTCCTATGGCGACGTCGCGAGACACCCTGTATTCGATCCCCTTGTATAGGTCTTCGGTGTTCTCTCGGACTAGAATGACGTCCATCTTTCCCGGATACTGGAAGGGGCGCACGTTAGCGTAAAGGTCCAACGCCTGTCTTAACGTGACTACTACGCTTTTCGGGCTTTTGGGACCAGGAGGCGTCTCTGTTGGACCCTTAAGCACAGCATCGCAGGACGCTGCGAGCTCTATTGCCTCCTCTCCTATGAGGAGGCCGCGCCCAGTTTTCTTCATGTAGTCCAAGCCGGCCTCTATAGGGATGAACTCTACCTGTGGTACTATCTTGCTGAGAATTTCAATTGTTACGGGGACTATTTCGTGCCCTATGCCGTCCCCTTCGATGTATCCTACTTTTGCCATGGGAATCGCCCATGTTTCTTGTAGTATTCCGACAGCCCTCCTGACTCTACGATCTCCATTAGGAAGTCAGGTATAGGGTTAGCGCGTAACTCAACGCCACGTGTTATGTTATATATGCGTCCTGTGCTCACGTCAACCTCCAGCTCGTCTCCTTCCTCAACAGCCTTGGTTATCCCTCTGCATATGAGGAGGGGGAGACCGACGTTGAACGAGTTGCGGTAGAATATTCGAGCGAAGCTTTCAGCTATGACCATTGAAACGCCTGCATACTTGAGAACCAGTGGTGCCTGCTCCCTGCTTGACCCACAACCAAAGTTTTTCCCGGCAACTATAATGTCTCCTTTCCTCACTTTCTTAGAGAATTCAGGGTCTATGCCCTCCATGGCATGCCTGGCAAGCTCATTCATATCGAGCGTCTTAAACTTGTACTCTCCGTGTAGCCCGCGAGGCGAGGCTACATTCCAGGTATGATGTAATCCGTGTTGACGTCATCCGGAAACTTCCAAACTCTACCTTTAATCAAGACTTTTCCTCCCTTGGATCGCTTATTTCTCCGGTTACCGCCGCCAGAGCAGCGGTGTGGGGTGATGCGAGGTATATTTCAGCCTCATCGCAACCCATTCTCCCTTTAAAGTTTCTGTTCGCCGTCGAAACGACAACATCGCCAGGAGACGGAATTCCCTGGTGGGTTCCTACGCACGGACCACATCCCGGATTGCAGACCGTGGCGCCTGCCTTGATGAATGCTTCTATCAGTCCTTCCCTTAGGGCTTTAAGGTAAACTTCTCTGGATGCAGGCACTATTATCGTTCTCACCTTAACCTTTCTGTCCTTCATTACTCTTCCAGCTATTCTGAGGTCTTCTATCCGCCCATTAGTGCAAGTTCCTATGAAGACTTGGTTTACAGGAGTTCCTTCAACTTTCTCTATTGGTTTAACGTTGTCTACGGAGTGGGGGCATGCAACAACTGGAACCAGGTTCCCGGCGTCGATTTCAAGCTTCTCGCTGAACTCAGCATCCTCGTCGCTCGCCAACAGCTCGTATCCCTCAGTAATTTCCCTCTCCTTGAGGAAGCCCACCACCTTTTCATCTGGAGCTACGAGACCGGTTTTGCCTCCCATTTCCACAGCCATGTTGCAGAGTGTCATCCGGCTATCCAAGCTGAGCTCCTTCACCGTACTCCCCGTGTACTCAACTGCCATGTAAGTGGCTCCGTCAGCTCCAACCTTGCCGATAACAGTTAACACCAAGTCCTTCGCGTACACCCCTTCAGGAAGTTTGCCCTCAACGACAACGAGGAACGTTTCTGGAACCCTCATCCAGAGCTGACCGCACGCGAAGACCGCTGCCATCTCGGTTGATCCGATGCCAGTAGCAAGGGCGCCGAGCGCGCCGTAAGTACAAGTGTGGCTGTCAGCACCCAAAACCACTTTTCCGGGCTTTGCGTGTCCCTTTTCCATCATGAGCTGGTGGCAGACGCCCTCACCGACGTCGTAAAGCTTTACTCCCTGGCTTGTGGCCCAGTCTCTCATCATCTTGTGCAACTTTGAAACACCTTCGCTTGGGCTGGGCGCATTGTGGTCTATGACGAGCGCTATCCTGCTCGGATCCCAGACTTTCTCGACGCCCATACTTCTAAAGGCTTCTATCGCTAGGGGGGCTGTGCCGTCCTGCGCCATGGCGAAATCCACGTTGGCTACCACTATATCTCCCTTGTAGGCATCTACTCCAGAGGCAAGGCTAAGAATTTTTTCGGCAAGAGTCTTACTCATCAAACTACACCCTTTCTAAGCCTTTCAAGAACGCCTGCAACTACACAAGCTCAGCAAAATAAACGTAACGACTCTTAGGACTTGTAAAGAGGGATTTCGTCTGAGAGCCCGGCGGCGAAGCCTACGAGCTCATCTATCATCACCACCCTGACCTGGGAGTCGGAGAGAAGGGACGCCGAGTAGAGATTGTGGAAGCACGTGGGGCACGCTGTAGCTAGGTAGGATGCACCCGTTTCAGACGCCAACCTGATGACCTTGTCTGATAGGTAGTCCCTTATCCACGGATATGAAGCTCTTACAGGGCCTCCGCAGCAGGATGAAAGCTCACGGTTGCACTCTAGCTCTGCGAGCCTTACCCCCGGTATGTCTTCTAAGACTTTCCGCGGTGAATCATATATTCCAGCGTAGCGCCCCAAGTGACATGGGTCATGGTATGCTACTGTGGCGTCTAAGCGTCTTGTGAAGTTCAACTTGCCAGCATCAAGAAGCTCCTCATATACTTGTGACGTGTGACGGACGCTAATACTCAACGGGTATTCTTCCTTGAAGGTATTATAGCACATCGGACAGAGAACAACAACTTCCTCGACTTTCATTTCTTCAAAAACACGTGCGTTTTCTTCAGCGTACTTTTTGAAGTCCTTATTGTAACCAATAGTTGAGAGAACTCCTCCACAACATTTTTCAGTATCCATGATTCCGAGCGGTATGTGTCTCGCAATTACTTCTAGGGCCAGCTGGGCTATAAGTGGGTAGGAGTAACTGGCAACGCAACCAACATGAAAAATAGTGCCGCTTTCTCGAGTTAATCCTTCGGCGATTCTGATCAGGTTGCCGAGCGGGAGCGGGTTTCTCCCTGTTATCGTCCCTAAATTCAGTATGCTTTCTCGCTGCTTCACATATGAGCTTGGGAGCATTACCCCATCGTTCACTATTCTGATCCTCGCCTCATTAACCAGCCGTGTAACGTTCACCTTGGATGGACATAGAGCTTCGCACTTTTTGCAGAGAGTACACGAAAATAGCCTGTCGATGAGCGGCTGCGACAGAGGGATATCTCCTAAAATCAGTCCTCTTATCAGAAGGATGCGGCCACGCGTGTTCCAATCCTCGGATCCCTGAACCTCAAACACGGGGCATCCTGTCCGGCAGAGGCCGCACCTGAAGCACCTTAAGCTTTCAAGGTAAAGGCTATCCTTAACTTCGGCAAGAGGGGAGGATACTTTCATCATGATTGCCTCCGTCTAGACCGTTGTCGGATAGTTAACTTTTTATAACTATCCGTTCCACCTCTTTAAATTCATCGGTGGCTTTCGCCGCCAACGGTAAAGGACGGCACATCAAGAG
>JAHLWW010000181.1 GCA_019057715.1 Candidatus Jordarchaeum sp. JNZ_1113 | reverse complement strand
GGATAGTTATAAAAAGTTAACTATCCGACAACGGTTAGTTGAGTTAGGCTACCAGTTTTGGTGGTGTTTTCGAGTTGAGTGAGGCTGAAGCGTTCAGCTTTGTTGAGGAGTTAAAGGATGAAGCTATCAAAATGCTCAGAGAGATGGTGAGGATAGACACCGTCGTTCCCCCGGGGCGCGGATATGAGGAGATGGTGAGGTTTCTCGAGCCGATTTTCTCTGAGCTCGGCTTCGAGACAGAGAGAGTTACTGTTCCCGAAGAGAAAGTTAGGGAGATCCCCCTCCCCTTAGAGGGGCCGCGCGTTAACCTAGTGGCGAGGAGAAGAGCTGACAAGCCGCCGTTGACCATTTACGCTCACATGGACGTGGTTCCCGTTGAGGAAAGGTGGAGTGTTCCTCCATTTGAGGGCGTTGTCAGGAATGGCAGGATTTACGGTCGCGGAGTGGCGGACATGAAGGGCTTCATAGCGACGGTCATAACTGCGCTAAGAGTGATGCGTGAGCTAGGCTTGGAGCCGAACTACGACATTACTTGTGTGATGTGCACCGACGAGGAGGTGGGGGTTTACCCGGGAGTCTACTATTTGACTGATAAGGGGTATATTAGGGGGGACGTCATATGTGGCGAGATGATCCACGGCGTCATAGGAGTGGGGTTCGCCGGGTCGATCCACTTTGGAGTGACGGTTAAGGGCAGGTCGGCGCACACCGGAATGTGGTGGATGGCTGTAAACGCCATAGAGAACGCGCTCCCGGTTCTTGAGGAAGTGTTGAGGCTCAGGGAGAGGGTGACGGCGCGAAGGTCAAACGTTCCAACTATACCTACTCCCTTCGGGGACAAGCTGATTCCAATTCTCTCGGTTAACGTCATAGCTGGGGGAGTCAAGGAGAACATTATACCGGGCGAGTGTAGGTTTTCCGTTGACAGGAGATACATACCGGAGGAGGATGAGGAGCAGGTTATATCAGAGTTCATCGAGGCCGTCATGGCTGGCAAAGCTAGGAGCAACGCTCTAGACGTGGACGTGAACGTGGTGAGAGCCTACAAGCCCTTTAAGACAAGCCCCGAAAACCCCATAGTGAGGAAGCTCGCTGAAGCAGTAATGCATGTGACCGGAAAACAACCAGCTTTCATAGGTGTGGCGGGCGCAACGGACATGGGATACGTCGCCCAGAAAGGACACAACGTGGCAGTAATGGGGGTTGGGGACGCCGCCTCAAACTTCCACGGCGCAGACGAAAACATAAAAATAGAGGACATGCTCACCTACGCCAAGGAGCTAATCCACCTACTCTGCTTCCAGCATTAATACCCCACGAGGAGTGAATTCAGAGAACTCAGAGGCGGTTTAAGCAGCCAGCTTATCCTTTGAGCCTTAACACATATCCACCTGGAGCACCATAGAACACTCCCCCAACAACCTCGATTACCATTCGATGCCCCCACTCGTCTTCTCATCAGTCTCTCGTCGTCCATTCTAGTTTTCGTTGCTTCACTATAGTTTTCGTTGCTTCACTAACACTGCGATGTATGCGCCATAATATTCCTCATTCATCACAGTAGACAATGCATAGACCAAACGGTCACCAGGAAAGTTAACGGAAATAAGGGTTAAATGCGGAAAAACTGCTTCTCGGCTTCAAGGCGTACAATCCGCCATCATACGCAGGCAAATGAAAAATAAAATGGGATGTTAGAGGGTTACGTTTAGAAGCTGCGATATGTGAGGCAGCAGACTTCCAAGTATGCCTCCTCCCTCAGCCTGCCAGGAGAGGGCGAAGTACGCTATTACCAAAGTGCATATGCCGCAGAGGACAACGTTCACCGCGTGGTTGTCGTAGCGCAGTTTGGCGATGCGCAGGTCTCTCTCATGGTTCCAAAGAAAGTCCTTCAAGCTCTCCTGTTTCCGCGGCAGAATGTATGGCAGGGTTCTCACGCCAGTCGGGTTAAATGAGTCGATGAACCAGTGAGAGAAGATAGCCGCCGTCGCCACAGCAAAGTACTGTGGAACTATGAAGCCTATTACTAGTGGTAGCCATATGAGCGTAAGAATGCTGTGGAGGAGACCGCTCCTATGCATCACCTTCTCCCTTTTCAGAATCTGGTCTAGGTCGGGTAATATGCCGAAGAAGCCGCCTGCGACAAGCGCCGGGACGGAGCCTGAAAGAGCAAGCTGAACCTGCCATGTGGAGCCATACCTTGAAAGGTTCATCAAGTTCTGGAACTGAGAGAGAAGAGTGCCCTTTAGCTCAGGTGATACGAAGGCTATCACGAGGGCGGCTGCAGTCGCCCCAACAATTATGTGAGTATACTTCTGCATTTACTTCCCCCCTTTCCTTCTTGTAGCTTCCTTCTTAGCTTCCTTCTTTTCCTCTTTCTTAACTCCTTTCATTGCTTCTCTAGCTTCTTCCTGCCACTTCATTATTTGGTCGGACGAGACCCCTTTTATTTCACTGCCAAGCTTCTTTGGGTCAGCGTTCAGAAGGTCGCCGACAGTTTTCACGCCGTGCTCCTTGAGCAGCTTAGCCCTCCCGGGGCCTATTCCCTTAATTATCTCCACTGGAGAATTAGTTGTAACTTTTCCCTTCGCTGTGACTTCTCCCAGCCCGAGCACCGATCCTACTACCGCCATGAGAAGCGACAGCCCTATGCATGCGAAGTAAACTAGCAGTTGAGGCACGTCGAACATCATTCCCTCAGCCTCCCAAACAATAAGTATTTCCCCTATTTTTAATTTTAAAAGAGTATTTAAACCTTTTTTTGAATTTTTATTAGAAAGACTTACTGGACTCATCATGAAAGAGGGAAGAGCCTTCGAAGATCAGTGACTTTGCCACCAACAAGAACGCATGTTTCACGCAACCTCTAGGTGTAGAGGATCCATGCGGAAGCCCCCCTTGAGTAGCCGATAAAAGGTCTTGACGAAGCGACCGTTCATAAGTGTTGACTTCCATATATGGCATAAAAGCAGACGCCAGGGCGGAGTAGAAAAAGAAGCAGAATCACGCTATTATTCCAAGCTTTCACCGGTAACTTAAAGTTAGAACATGATGGCAATTAATGTTCGCTTATTTAGGGAAATTTAATATACGGCGTGTCATTATAGAGTCTAGGTAAGGTCTAGACGAGCTTTTAGGGGGAGGCAACTGAATGGGTGATGGTAGCGTAATCGTCGTTTCAGATTGCCATCTTGGTCTGGTCGGTGGAGGAAAGAGGAAGGGTATAGTTTGTGAGCCGGAGAAGCTAGGCCAGTTTTTGAGCTGGCTTATTCGCCTAGAGAGAGGTGAGAAGGCAAGCATCGCGTTGGGGCCTTGGGGTGGTGGGCGTAGAGAGAAGGTTCTGAAGCCTCCTGAGAAGTTGGTTTTGATCGGGGATATTCTAGAGCTGTGGGATGCCTCTGACCGAGCCATAGAGTACTGTAGTAGGCCGATTTTCGATTTGCTTGAGAAAATGAGCTGCGAGAAGATTTATCTTTTAGGCAACCACGACTACGACTTGAAGTCGCTTGTGGGAGTCTACCCTTCAGGTGAGCAAACCTTAACGATAATCGAGGACTGCTACCCGGAGCAGGAAAGAAAGAGTGGAAAGGTTACGACGCTTAAGAGGGGTGACAGAGATTACCTGTTTGTTCACGGCTACCAGTTTGACAGAATTTTCAGGTTTCAGCCTTGGAAGCTTTTGCCCGGAATCCGTTCAGGAGCTGTAGCGTTCGGCAAGTATGGCGACCTCTTTATCGGGCTACTCATCCTCGGCATAATTGCAGGAGCACTAAACTACGCTGTGACGCAGCACTTCTCTCTCGCTGCTGGCCTAAGTCAGTTGATGTTCTCCGTCCCCCTCCCACAACTTCTCCCGCTCAGCTTTCTAGGTTTGAGCCTAGGCTTCTGGAGCGTGTTGCTTCCAGTC
>JAHLWW010000180.1 GCA_019057715.1 Candidatus Jordarchaeum sp. JNZ_1113 | reverse complement strand
TAGCTAAGCCAGCCTTTTCCTTGCTGTAAAGCTCGCTCACCTTTATGTACGCTATACTCGCCGGAACAACTGATAAACTGAGCACCTGAATCGCGCCAATACTTTCCTCAAAACTCTGAAAGACCAGTTTAATAAAGTATGGCACTACAATGATGCCTGCTAGGGTGACGAGTGCCGCTGCGGCAATGCCAAGCACCTCCACTTCTTTCCTGACTTTCCCTCCAGATTTTTCCGGAAGAAGAAAGCTGAACAGGCTTATAGGAACAATCATAAGCGCAGTGAGAAACTGGAAGGCAAGGTGATAGTTTCCCAAAGAATACATGCCGAACAAGGCTCCTATGACCACCTTGTCTAAGCTCCCTATGGAAGCCGTGAACACGCTTGAGACCGCCGCTGGAAGGCAAAACCTCCACTTGGCGCGAACCTCGTTGAACGAAAAGTTAAACTTAATAAGTCTGAAGTAGCCGTAGCCCGCAGCCAAGTAAGCGATGCTGTAGGCGAGAAGTATAACCTCCTCCAGCCAAGCCAGGAACCAGCCGGTGAAAGCAACGAAAAGATAGAATAAAACTAGGAGAGCGCACTGCCCCACCCTCATCCCCGTCATAATTAAAGCGTATTTCTTATACTCCTGTCTGCCTAGTGCGAAGTTGACGCTCATGCTAAACGCCGTCCCTCCGAAAATGATGAGTATCGCTGGTAGGAGGGGTGCGTCAAAGAAGACTACCGCCGCCAGAACAACGGTTGAAGCGGCGAAGTCCAGCAGGAAGCTTAAGGTCGCGGCTTGCCTCACGAACTCCAAGTTCTTCTCCTTAGGGTAAAACGTCACAATAGCGGTCTGCAATCCAAGAATAGTGAACGTAACCCCCACAAAGCCGACCGAAACATTATAACTCAAAACACCATAACTTTCAACGCACAGGATACGTGCCGCCAAAAAGAAAAATAAGAATCCCAACCCGGCATTAGCAAAGTTTCCAATCGTAACGTAGATGAAGCCCTTTACCCTAAGCCCCTTCCTGATAAGCTCCAGCAACTCCAAGCCGCACCACCAGCCAAAACACCAGAGTCAAGAACTCAAACAATATAAAAGGATTTTCATGAGCTCATACATAGCCCCCCATCACACTCGCCCTCCCCCATTAACCTGCAATACCCAAAGGAAAAATATTCCTTCTTCTTCCACTCTATGACTGCACACGTTAACAACCCATAGAACCTTCTAAGAGCGCTCGGCATCAATCACTGAGTTCACCTTCTAGTTGACTTTTTGTTAGGCTATTTTTGTTCACCACATAAAAGGACCTATGCTGTTCTGCGTAAATTTTTAAACCACAAGTCTTATGTTTCACATGTTCTTCTTACTATGTCTGTAATTAAAGGAGGAAGATACGTGCTTCTTTCCGTTATTATTCCTACTTACAATGAACGCGATAACCTAAAAGAACTCGTTGAACGCCTTTGCTCCGCTCTACGTGAAGTAAAATACGAGCTTGTGGTAGTTGACGATGGTAGCCCTGATGGAACGGGCGAGCTTGCAGAGGAGCTGGCTAAGAAGTACGGCAACATAAAGGTAATTCACAGGCCCGGCAAGTGTGGTCTTGCCTCCGCTGTGGTGGACGGTATTAGTGTGGCGGAGGGCGACGTTGTAGCTGTCATGGACGCCGACCTCCAGCACCCTCCAGAGGTTTTACCCCAAATGGTTAAGGAAATCATGAACGGAGCCGACTTAGTTGTGGCGAGCCGCTACGTTAAGGGTGGAGGCGTGGAAGGCTGGTCCCGATGGAGACGCCTAGTTTCGCGTGTAGCGACGCTCATGGCGAGAATCTCGATCCCCCGCGCTAGGCGAGTGAGAGACCCTCTCTCAGGCTTCTTCGCTCTCAAAAAACAGGTCGTGGAGGGATTAGACCTCAACCCGAAAGGATTCAAAATACTCCTCGAAATCATCGCTAAGGGGAACTTCCAGAGAGTAGTGGAAACACCATACAGGTTCCAGCTTCGCAGAAAAGGAAAAAGCAAACTGAAAACATCAGAGTATATGAACTACATAGTGCACCTCAACAAACTCCAAGTAGCAGCCCTGAAAAAATCCATCTCAGACTTGCGACGCAACACAAAAGCACCATCTATGCAAGACGTAAATCCATCGTTAACCTTTTAAACACAAAAACCAAAATAAGCTTTAACCCTATTTAAAGGGTGACCTAAATTTGAAGTCAACGTTGTTTTTCCTGAAAAAGCGCATTGCCCCCTACGTGACTGCAGCCATCACCTCTTCCCTCCTCATCGCTGTGCTCTACGTAATAGTGAAATACGCGTTCACTCCTTCATTTATCCCTCTACAACTGGGAAACCACCTTTACCTTGTTAACACGAATATCCTTACCGTTAAGGAGTATGCGGTCAAGGCATCCATCTTCGTCGCCGTAACTCTAGCAATGATAATTGTTGCGACTAAATTATCTAGGAGACTTACGAGCGAAATCACCAAACTCGTCATGCCCCCCTTAGCATATCTCGAGTATTGGAGGGAAAACAAGCGCGCCTCAGCTGCCCTCCTCACCCTCGCATACCTTTCCCTTCTATTTCACGCTGCAGCCGCAGCCATGATATGGTTCAACGCCCTACAAGAACACCTCTTAACCCTATACTTGATACTTCTCTCCTCCGCAGCTGCATCCATAACTTTTTCAGCCGCCCTCCTACTCCTCCCCCAACTTGACGAAATCACCCGGCTTACAGATACATGCAAAAAGCTGGTGGAAGAAGTCTCCGAGACGCCTGCCAAAGAAGACTACAAAAAAATAGAACTCCTGACACTACTCCTCCACGCCATGGTGACTGACGCCGTCCTGCGAAACATAAAGCAGGTGGGAGAACTTAACCCCCAACCCTACCTAGCCATATTAACTCTCGCAATGATCCACGGCGAGAAAAGCAATGTGCAGAAAGCCAAGCAGGCAGCCACAAAACTACTAGACCACCTGGCGGGCGGCGAGTACCACCTCCTACTGCAAGCCCTTACGGAAATCGAAAAGCAGCTGCCGGAAATACCAAAAATGGCTGAGAAAATGGAGCTAACCCTTAACGAGCCAGCACAATTCATATACGCCCCCCGAACAAGAAAAAACATTATGACAAGGGCGCTCCTACCAGTCGCCGCCACATCAGCCATACTAGTAACAGTATCCCTACTTAAATGGCTCTTCTACTTCATTATGAGCTAATTTTTCATCAAGAACTCGTTCTTTGCGACCTTTCAGAACTTATATATTGTCTCGGGAGAATAAAGTTTAGTGTTGATGCCAGATTCAGAGGAAAAGAGGTAGCTTGTTTGAGGGAGGAAGCCGAGCGCTGGCTTAAGCAAAGTAAAGCGGACATGAAGACCGCTGAGGACTGCTTCAAAGATGGAAACTACTATGCTTCAGCCTTCTTCTGCCAGCAAGCAGTAGAGAAAGCCCTCAAAGCCCTCTACATTATTAGAAGGAAGGATTTTCCTCCGCGAACACACAACCTTCTAGACCTTTCACTTAACTTATCCCTCCCGGAAGAAGTTTTAAGGGTGGCGAGAAACCTTACACCAGAATTCATAGTGTCAAGGTACCCTGACGCAGCAGGCGGGGTCCCAGCAGAACTCTACGACAAAGAGAAAACCGAAAGAATACTAGAACTGACCAGGAGGTTCTTCGAGTGGCTGAAGAAAGAATTAGAAGCTTCATAGAGAAGATTAAGGATGAATTCGAGCCGGAGCTAATCCTACTGTTCGGTTCAAGGGCCAGAGGAGACGCACTTGGAAGCAGCGACTACGACATTATAATAGTATCGAGAAAGTTCGAGAAAATGGGCTTCCGGGAGCGGATAATAAAAGTCTACGAGCTTGTCACAGAGCCCCTAAACGTCGACGTACTATGCTACAC
>JAHLWW010000179.1 GCA_019057715.1 Candidatus Jordarchaeum sp. JNZ_1113 | reverse complement strand
CGAGTTTTACAACTACTATATTTCACTCAGTGACTCGCTCGCCATTACAGGTTTGCTCCTAATGGGTATCAATCAGCCTAATAAGTTTTATCAACGCGCGGGGATATATGCGTTTACGGCGATTTTGTTGTTGTTTACTTTTTCGCGAGCAACCCTTATTTTGTTTTTGACAGCCGGTCTAGCCTCGCTCTGGGTGGGCTCTTATACAAAATATAAGCAGCGATATTTGCTTTTCTTAGCGATAGGAGCAATCTTGCTGGTCTTACTATTGACAAACTTTTTTTATAAAGATGTTGTTTACTTCAAAGGGATATTTTATGCCATAGAACGTGTTGAAAGCATTTTTGCGGGCACCGATCTTTCCTTCAAGCGACGTATGGAACTTTTGGAAGAGGGAGTTAAGGGAATAAGGCAGCATTGGTTGTTGGGCTATTTTATGAACGAGGCAGTAGAGTTAGGAAAGGGTGCTTATATTCACAACTGGCTTTCCTTCTGGGTCTCATATGGAATTGGACCTTTTCTGCTATCTTTATGGTGTATAATTATGCTTTTGGTTAAGTGTTGGCAGATGCGCCGCCGCTCTTTGCTTTCTCTTTCAGCCTTTGGTCCTTTACTCTTCAGTTGCTTGGCCATTATCGTTGCTCGGTCTTACGCCTGGCCGTATATATGGTTTGCGATTGGATTTGCTGGCGTTGCTTCAGGGAATAGGCTGCCCTTTTATCGGGAAACTGTTCTATGAAAATTGCCATTCTATCTTTTTACGGAAGACCCAAAAGGTTTATTTCTTCTAATCGTATTTATGGCTTAATCAGGGGACTGTCCCAACTGGGCGCAAAAGTATACTTTTTCACGATGCCCACGTTCTTACCGCCCGATGAATGTTTTGATGTCTCTTCGCTGTGTGAGGATATTGTTGAGTTTTCAGCGATTCCCATACCACTGTGCCTCTATGAAACCGGAAGGAAAATTGTGCAACAAGTGGTTGTTAAGAACCTGCTTTTTGAGTCATTCGAGAAAAGCAGTGGACAACCGCGTCGGCGTATCAGTCTCTTACAGAGATTTTGGAATTGGCGTTATGCGAGTCCGATATTCAGGGATAATACGCAGACGGCCGGGTATCTTGTCTTAAAACGAGTTACTGAACGCAGACTTCTCAGGTATGTTCAAGAGCACGGTATTCAGGTGCTTTTTACAAGTCACGCTCCTCCGATTGCCCATGAATTCGGACTGTATCTCAAAAAAAGGATGGGCTCGCACCTTTTCTGGATCGCTGATTTTCGAGATCCTTTGATTGATGAGTACGCTCTTGTCGGACAATCCGGGAAATTGACAAAATTTCAGAAGGAAATCTTAATACATGCCAATCTGCTAACTATGGTTTCGCGCTCTATGATCCAGAATGTTAAGGAGTTTGCACAGAGTGAGGGCATAGATGTGGCGGAAAGTAAATTCTTCCAACTTTACAATGGTTTTGTTGAAATACCTGAGTGCTCTTCTGATGGTCTTTTTTTAGACAATACCGATCGGAAATTGAGGATTTGTTATACGGGAACAATTTTCCAAGGGAGACGTCATCTGTCGGTTTTGTTTGACGCTTTTTCTGACCTTTCCGAGGAAGAACGGAGCGCCATTGAGTTTATATATGCCGGCCCTCAGGCAGAGTTTGTGAGGGACCTGGCCGGTAAATACCAGTTGCAGTCCCTTTGTCAGATAGCAGGAATGGTCACTAAGGAAATGGCTCTGCGAATTCAGCGCAGCTCCGATATTCTGCTACTCCTGAAAAGTGATGCTGATCGGGGCGTATTTACGGGTAAGTTTTTTGAATACTTATTCAGCGGGAGACCAATTCTGGTCGTTGGGGATAAGGACGAGGAATTTAACGATGTCGCAATGCGAGTAGGTGGGGTGAGAATAGTGCCTAATGGCTATGATGGTAGCCGGCAAATTCTGGAAATCTTGAGGCATCTTTTGAATGCCCCAAGTTTTGAGGAGGCGTTAGAAGCAGAATTTGGTAAGCGAAGACAGGAGGAGATTAACAAGTTCCACTGGGATTTCCTTTCCAAGTCTCTTTATGAACGGATTATTCAGAAAATGGTCTATCAATTACATGCGGGATAGAAATGCGGATATAAAAAGAGAAATGCGGGTTATTTTTCTGGCTTTCTCTGTACGGGGAGCGATGGGACAATACATAGAAGCACTTACTCCTCACCTGAGCCAGAGAGTTGAATTGCATCTATTTGTGCCGGATCACTATTCGGGTCAAACGAGTTCTGTTTCTATTCACTGTTTTAGGACAGGAAAAACTCGGTATAAGGCATTATTGAGGTTTATCAATCCTTTTGTTGCTCGGAGTATTTGGGAAGAAATTCTCGGAATTAGGCCAGATTTGATCCACATTTTTAATGGCGAAGGCTATCCATGGAGCTTGTTATTCAGTCAATGGGCTTACCGAGAGGGAATTCCTGTTGGCCTTACTTTGCATGACCCCGAACTGCATCCAGGTTGCAGCATTTGGGAACGTGCAAACGCAATTTTTAGGAAGTTTGTTATACGAAGAGTCACCAGTGTACATGTGCATAGCAAAGTGTTTGTTAAATCTGCACAGAAATTAGGAGCCTGCCACATCGTAGTAATTCCTCATGGAAGCATTGCAGAACGTTTTACGAAATACAGATGCTCTAATATAGACCGCGAACCGATCGCACTCTTCTTCGGGCGTTTGGAACCTTACAAAGGATTGGACCTTTTGGTTGAGGCTGGACTCACACTAAAAGGCAAATTACGTATAATCATTGCTGGGCCAGGACGTTTGCCATCGAAGATTGCAAAGAGGATACGTGAGTATCCGGAGTGGTTTGAAGTTAGGAACCGCTTTATTCCTGATGAGGAGGTCGCTTTTCTTTTTCAAAAGGCCTCAGTTCTGGTTTTGCCATATAAGCAAGCAACTCAATCTTCTCTGCCACTTATAGCTGCTGCCTTTGGCTTACCGGTAGTAGCCACATCAGTAGGGGCGTTCGTGGAGGATGTACCGCGTGTAGGAGGAATCTTGGTGCCTCCCGGAAATCCTGTTGCGTTAGCAGAAGGCATGTTGAAGGCGATCGGATTAACTCCTGTATATCCGCGGGAACTGGAGATGCACACCCTAGCCAGTCAATTCTTGGATTGGTATCGTTCATTATGTCGCAGCAAGTGACTATCCTTTTAAGCGCTTCGTTTTCTTCTACTGACTCGATTTTAACTTTTACCGCTTTCGCATGTCTGTAATGTTGGCGTTGGTGTAGCGAAGAGCCTAGGTATGGTTGGTATTTTGCGTCACGAGAATATAGGCCTCAGTTCAAGGTACACGCGGTCAATTGCACGCCAATAGCTTCAATTCGCAAAACCTTCGCTGTGATAAACATATACTACGCGATCAACGGATCAGTGACGACGCTGCAGAGGTTAAAACAATATGTACTTATCAGATCCGTACTGTGATCAAAACCCCAGAACTTACTTGATATACGGTTAGCTTAAGCACCGCTAATTATCGAGACATTTTAAACTTTGGAAACGCTTCACACAAAAGTATGTAAAAAGCTGTTGATCTGCAGAATGTTGTAAAATGTCCGAAAAAACTTTGCCATAACAAGCTATCTAAAATTAATTATAGTGCTTAACTGATAACCCTTTTACTGCAGCTTAAGGTTAATGCTATTCGTGTCGGGTACTACGTTATCAAAGGTCATAGTAAGCTTTCCTGTCATTGCCCAATTCTTTGTAGCTGGTAAATGTTTTCACCTTGGGGCATCTAGTTGTGATATTCAGTGCATAAGTACATATAATTGTATCGGGTCGTAAAAGTTAAATGCATTCTGCTTGCTATTCTTTGCTTTATTGCAGTTAGACGTCCGTACTGTGATGGACATCTTGCTGGGGACATTATAG
>JAHLWW010000178.1 GCA_019057715.1 Candidatus Jordarchaeum sp. JNZ_1113 | reverse complement strand
GAAGGAAAAAGAGGAACGAATATCTAGGAGCGAGGAGCCCCTAAGCGTCGAAAGAATGATACTTGTAGGAGCGAGAAAAATAGCTGAGAAGTGCGCTAAGAAAGGTTACAGAATTATACTGGCAGGCATAGGGGGCGCAAACCTTGCCGCTTGGATAGCTACGTATGCACTTAAGGAGAAAGGTTACCCAGTTGACTTGGTGGCGGAGATCGGCTTTTATGGTTACTTGCCTCGTCCAGCAAACCCGTTTGTGTTTAACATGGCTAATATTCCTACATGTAAGGGTCTGCTAGGCTCCATGCAAGTTCTTGGGGCAATTATGGGAAGGGAGAACAATAAAAGCATGGGGGTTTTAGGAGCCGGTCAAGTTGACAAGTATGGAAACATAAACTCCACATTGATACCGGGGGTAACGTATCTGGTTGGCTCAGGCGGTGCTAATGACGTAGCATCAACCGCCGAGGAAGTGATTGTTCTAGTGAAGCATTCTCCACTGAGGCTTGTCGAAAGAGTACCATATGTGACGGCGCCGGGAAGGAACGTTACAACGCTTGTAACGACCAGAGGGGTTTTTGAAAAAGTAGATGAAGAATTTGTTCTCACGGAGTACTTCCCCCAGAAAGGGCTTGGAAGAAAAGAGATAATTGAGAAGATAAGGGCGGAGACGGGGTGGAGCCTTAAAATATCTGAAGACTTAAAGGAGACAGAAAGCCCCACAATAAAAGAACTCATGATGCTACGGTACTTTGACCCAGACAGAAACTTCCTTCAAGATTAAAAAGCTATATTTCTTTCATGACTCCCCCTATTTGGGAGGCTGCTTCTTCGGGAGGAATTGTGTTTATTACTATGCCAGTGTTAAATTCGAAGCCTGCAAAGATTGAAAGTCTTGGGAGAACCCGCAGATGCATGTGATACTCCTCGTCAAGGATGGACTGGTGGAAAGTGTAATTGTACGGTGGGTCATTAAGGATAATGTGTATTGCCTTCAGCACCTTTCTGGTTAGACGTGCAAAGGAGAGCATCTCTTTTTCGGAAAGTTCAAGTATGTTTTTAATGTGCCTTTTTGGGACGACCAAAACTTCGAATGGAGCGATAGGAGCGTAAGGGCAGAAGGCTACCGCAAACTCGTTCTCGTCCACAAACCTTTCCGAGCTGGCTTCTTGCTCAAGAACCTCATCAAGGATGCATGAGGAACCATTCCATCGCTCCTTAAACGACGCCGTTTCCTCTGATATTCTAGGCGGAATTATAGGTGTGGCGATTATTTGAGAGTGAGGGTGCGAGAGGCTTGCTCCAGCTTCTTTACCATAATTTCTGAAGAGGCTCACATATTTTACGTGGGGAAGAGATGCCAGAGCCTTGAACCTTTCAGTATACGCCTTAAAAACTAAAAACAATTGGCGGTCACTTAAGTCGCAAAATTGAGTATCATGCTCCGGTGTTTCAATTATAACTTCATGTGCACCCATCCCTCCGACACGAACCATGAATCCCTCACAATGCCTAGCGGGGTTTACGTTGGGCCTTAAGGCAGGGTACATGTTGGGAATTACGCGGACGAGCCAACCCTTCAACCTTTCACTGTCACTTTCAGCCTTAACAACCAGCTCACCGTCCCTCTCCAAGTAAAGGAGTGTGGCAGGAAGAGTCATGTGCTCGTTCCCCGGGCAGAAGGGGCAAATACTACTTGGAGACTGGTGTATTCCTTCAACTTTAAGGTCTGAGGGGCGCATAGCTCTTTCCCTAGCGATCACAACCCATCTTTCAGCCAGATAGTCACGCCTCAACTCGGTCAAGACAAAACCTCCTCAGAAACACCTGACACTTTGCAAAGGAGTCATTAGAATTCTCATACATGTTTTTAAGAAGGAAAGCGGCAATACTAAGTTTACCTCCGAGAAGGCATCCTAAAAATTAGGTTAAACACGCAACACTCACGCTTAAGAGAAGAGTGTATTCATGTAGAAACTTGTCGAGTATTAAAAAATTGATGATAGAAGAAGAAATTTCTTTAGCAAAGTAGTTTTAGTTTTATTGTGACAAGCTTTTGTTAAAAGTGATTTTTAGGAGGATACTAATTTTATGAGCACGGAGAGGGAAATCAGTGATGCGGCAGGGTTTCTTGGGGAGAACGCTAAGAATTTTGATGTAGTTGTCTATTTACGAGATGTTGCTTCTGTGTTACTTGATTATTAAATTTGGAGACTGCTAAATAACTTGTAGGATTCTAGCAGGTTGGTGAGCCACTCAGGTTGGTTTATAGGGTGGCCGAAGACTGCAAGCAGTATTATGCCTATTGCTATGAGGATCAGGGAGGCGGTTATTCTTCGATCCACGTTCTTAGGGTTAAACGGGTTCCCGAACTTCCTGTATAATCCAAAAAGGATCAATATGGGTATAGCGAGCAGGGTTAGCGATAAAAATCCCATGGAAAACCCTCCAAAGGCAACTACTTTAATTCAGATGAACAATGTCCTTTTTTAATTTACCTATCAAAAACCGGCTACGCTGAGAAAGACCTTAGGAGGAAAATTTCATTGATAAAAGTCGGTTATAAGGCGGGCTTTTTGAGGGCGGTGATCACGCCATGACACTCGCATGCTGTTCCAATGATTACTCTGTTGCTTCGCCCGCATGCTTTCAAAGCGTCAAGTAGCTCGCCGCCGTCCAGGGCGCCTAAGCCTGGCTCCAGCTGGTAGCTTCTGAGTATTATCCCGTTAGGAGCCGCTACTCTTAGGAGTTCATGCATGGGATAAGGCTTCTTCATGCCTGTAATCGGGCAGGCCTCTGGTGCCACACATGCTGGCTGACAGATGGCATCTTTGTTATAGGAGGTTACTATTGTCGCTCTGCTCACGGATACCACAACAGATGAAGGAATACGCAACGCTAAAGGTTCGATGGCTTCTTCCCATTCTACCATGCCATACTTTTCCGCCACCAGTGATGCTGCCACGTGTATGGGAGCTGTAGGAAATACAAGTTTCGGTTTAAGTTTTTCAATCAAGTTCAGAGCGAGCCTCACGCTTCCTTTCAGGAAGTAATTTTTCGAGGGATCAATGGGCTCTACTTCATCCGAGCTGATCTTCTTAAGTGGAAGGTTTTTTGCCGCGAGACAACCTTCATATTCATCAACCACTATGAACGGCTCGGAACGGCGTAACAAGTACTCCGCAGCAACGCATCCAAATCGCCCCCCTCCAAAGATAACGCTCATATAACTCAAAATTCTTCCTCCTTTAACCAATCATCACTGAAAACATACCATTAGTGCGTCATGTAAGAGTCTTTAGCGCTAGATATGATGAAAGAGCATTTGCTTTTCCATAACCATAGAATGGGTCAAACCCGGGTAGTCCTAAGTCGTTTTGTACGGCCCCTTGCAGCAAAGAATATTTTACAGCGATAGGTCTAGTGTTTTGAGGTATGTTTAGCTCTTCAGCGGCTTGGCATAGAAGGGCCGCTATGCCTGCAACTACAGGCGTCGACCCGCTAGTGTATGGTCCCGGCGCCACCAGATCCGGCTTAAGCTTGATCCATCCCGGTCCTATAGCACTTGCGGGGAAACAGGCCCAAAGGTCGCAGTCATAGCTTTGCGTTGATCCGACAGCTATCGCTTGTTTGCTTACTCCGGGTGTAAAAACGGGGTTAGCATAGCTCTCAGATGGGTTTGAATACGACCCGGCTGCCGCCACGAAAATTATTCCTGCTAGGCTAGCTCGTTCCACTGCTTTACACACAAGTCCTCCATCTCTCCCTTCTCTATTACCCATACTTAAGTTTATCACTGAGATATTGAACCGATCCTTGTTTCTTATGCACCACTCTATAGCTTCAGCTACACGCAAACTGTCTGCGTAACTCATTTCCCCCGTCTCAAGCTGGACTTTGAGGTCTATGAGGTTGGCGTGGGGCGCTATCCCCCTAACTCCAGCTATAGTTCTCGCAACA
>JAHLWW010000177.1 GCA_019057715.1 Candidatus Jordarchaeum sp. JNZ_1113 | reverse complement strand
GTGTAACATATTTTAAATAATAAACAAATTGCTCGTCGCGCGGTGGTGTAACCGTTGAGCTCTAGGAGCAAGCCAGGTTCTGCCCTTAAGGAAGAGTACACAAGAGAACTTCACGTTGATGAGTGGAGGGTTTTCTGGAGGAACTTACGCTGCGCCTTCATCGCTGAGACAATACCCGGAATGATCTATAGGGAGATGATGAACGCATTAGGCTTCCTGGCCAAGCCGTACTTCTTCCGCTTCCAAGCAATTCCCGGGTTCATTACGGTAAACATGCTCGTGAATGAGGGATACTCTCCAAAGGAGGCGCTTGAAAAATACGCGTGGCTACACACCATAGGGGGAAGAGGCAAAGCGGAAATTGTTGAGGCTGACCTCGACAAGCCTAAGGTTGTAGTTAAAGTATATGATCCAGCTATAACGCAGTGGTTTAGGAGGAACGTTAAAAACGTAAAAACCGAGTTCCCCTTCTATGATTGTTCTTGGTTAGGTTACAGTTGGGTTGGAGCTGTTAAAGCAGCATTAAGCGAGGGAAGTGGTGGCAGCATACCGGTCACATACGACTCAGGCAAATGCTTTGCTCTTGGAGACGAGTACTGTGAGTTTCACGTGGAGCGATCAGAAAGGGAGGAGGACCCGTTCCAGGACTTGGAAGAAGATTACCTCACGCATTCTCTCCACAGTAAGAGTGTGAAGTCCATTGCTCATGCCTCCTCTGGAAGGATGAACGAGAAAATATGGAAGCTCATTGACATGTTGGAGGTGAGAGGCGACGGAGAAATTTGCATTGGGAGAGAGAGGATACTTCTCGTAGAGGGGGGAATGTACTCCCTTGCTCAGATGCTACTTCCGGTTGAGTTGTTCGGCGGAGTCGTGTATGGAGCATATATGAGGAGCCATTTAGATTATGGCCGGTTTCTCGCGAAGCAGGGAAGGAAGTATGGCCTTGAGAGGGTGCTAGACTTCTTTTTATCCTCGGCATCCTCAATGGGTTGGGGGAAACTTGAATTGGTGGAGTTCGAAGAGTCAAGAGTGGTCTTAGGGACGTACCAATCAATTTACGCTGAGACAGCTAAAGACTACATTGCGAAGACGGGTTTGAAGAGAAGGCCAGTCTGCACCTATGGGTGGGTTGTGGAGGGGATCCTGAACTACTTCGCGGAGGTTGAAGGGAAACCTCCATTCGTTTCTAAGGAGGAAAAATGTGTCGCAAAGGGGGATAATTACTGTGAGTTCGTTCTCAGCAGAAAGACGAGTTAGAACTTTAATGAGCATCAAGAGCACTTTTAGGCGTCTATCAATTGCTGCACAATGTTGTAATTTTCATTAGTCTCCCTGAGTAAAGTTTAAAATTTCCTCTTTTTTCCATGAGCCTAAACGTTGCCGGGCGGTGTGCTTGATGGATCTTAGCCAAGTTTTTTATCCCGAGAGCGTTGCCGTGGTTGGAGCTTCCGATAGGAACGTGAGGTACTACGTGGAGGCTATGGTTGAGGCTGGAAAACTTAAGGTTTTCGTGGTCAACCCTAACTACAAGGAGGTTTTGGGAATTAAGAGTTACGCGAGCATAGCGGATATTCCGGAAAAAGTTGATTACGTAGTTGTCGCTGTCCCAGCAACCCAGACGCCAAGCGTCCTGCTTGAGTGCGCCAAGAAAGGGGTGAAGGCAGTCCACATTTTCACGTCAGGCTTTAGCGAGACAGGAACAGCTGAGGGAAGAGCACTAGAAGAGAAACTGGCTGAAATTGCTGAGACCAGCGGCTTCAGGATAATAGGCCCAAACTGCATGGGGATTTATTGTCCCGAGTCCGGGTTGAGGTTCGCCAACGACCAGCCAAGTGAGCCCGGCCCGGTGGCGTTCATATCACAGAGTGGGGGAAGAGCGGTGAACCTCGTCGCGAATGCACGCCTCAGAAACGTGAGGTTCAGTAAAGTTATAAGTTACGGCAATGCATGCGACCTCGACTTCGTGGACTTCCTCGAATACCTCAAGGACGACCCAAAGACTAACGTTATACTGGGTTACGTGGAGGGATTCAAGAAGACTAACGGGCTCTTGGAACTGTTAAAGGAAACTTGTATGAAGAAGCCCGTCGCCATACTTAAGGGAGGCGTGAGCGAGGAAGGGGCCAGAGCCGCGGCGTTCCACACAGGGTCTCTGGCTGGGTCGGCTAGGGTTTGGGAAGGCGTCTGCAGGCAGACGGGCGTTATTCAGGTCGAGTTCTTCGAGGACCTCCTCGACTTGGCCGTCGGGTTTATGTACGCTAAGCTCCCTGAGGGAAGGGGGGTCGCTATAATGACTAATTCGGGCGGCTCAAGCGTGGTTTACGCGGACGTGTGCGCCAAGTACGGGTTAAGGGTGCCGGAGTTCGAGGAGGAAACTCAGAGAAGGCTCAGAAGCTTCATTCCAGCGGCCGGGTCAAGCGTTAAGAACCCGCTGGACGCCTGGATGGCTTTTGCTAGGGGGAGAATGATGGATGCACTAGACGCTGCTGCCTCAGACAGAAACATTCACAGCCTCATAATAGAGCTTCAACCCGAGAATTTTCACGTCTACGCTAGAGGGATCGATAGAAGGGGCGACATGGCTGAGACCGCCATTGCTTCTTGCAGGCACGTGGTGGACGAGCACGGCAAACCAGTATTCATAGTGGTGAACTCCAGTTACTATCATGAGACGGAAAGAGCGATGGCGAAATTCTTCCAAGATGCAGGTTTCCCGGTTTTTTCTTCGCTCCAAGGAGCCGTGAAAACGATATCAAAAATGTACTGGTATAAGCGCTTCAAGGACGCGAGAGGGTGACGGCCGTCACACGCAAATCACATCATTTTCGTTTGTCTCATTTCTCCCTTCCTGTTTTGCCTCATGTAAAGTTAAAAAGCGTTTTTCTCTCTCAGCGTTCTTTCTTGGATGTGTTCGTTAAGTTAAAGTGATCGTTTGGAGAAAAAGGTCATGAGGTAGCTGGACGGGCTCTGGAGGCTGGTCTGATGATAATCAGTAGCTCTATTAATGGCGTTGAGGTCTTCAAGTGTGGGACAGAGGTGGAGGGAAGAGTTCTTTACTGGACTCACTTCTACTGTTACAGGGGATTGGTTTTTGATTGCGGTTGCCCCAACATCGCGGGTGAAGTTGCCGCCGCTCTAAGAGAGACTAAGGGAGTACTTGTAACTCACTACCATGAGGACCACGTGGGAGCAGCACCCATACTCAAAACTAGAGGCGCTAGAGTCTTCGCATCCGAGAAAACCATCCCCCTACTCCAGACGCCGCCGCAGATACCCCAGTACAGAAAGGTGGTTTGGGGGCAGCCTGAGCCAGTCGAAGCAGAGCCTCTGGACAAGTCGTTTAGCCTCGGCGAAGTGGACGTTGAGGTCGTTGAGACTCCCGGTCACACCTTCGACCACGTTTCATTCCTAGTTGACGGCTTCCTCTTCAGCGGGGACCTAGCGATATCGAACAAGCAGGTGGTCTGGATGAGAGAGGAAGAAGTCAATGAGACCATAAGGTCCCTAGAGGACATCATGAAGCTGGACTTTGAAATGGCCTTCGGTGGCCCTGGACCAATGACCAGGCGGGACGTCGAAGCCTACCTAATATACCTGAAGGGTCTTAAAGAGCAAGTTGAGGAGATGCATAGGGAAGGGCTAAGTGTGAGCGAGATCGTGGAGCGGCTCTTCCCCAACCCGCCTCAAGTTGCCCTAATAATGGAGTTCGTAAGCGAGAAAGAGTGGGCGAGAGAAAACATGGTAAAATCCCTCCTAGGTATACCTAGGACGCCATAGCTACCAATGTCCACAATGTGTTTTTCGCGATGCTTTCCACCCAAGCACTCACAACTACGTTCTATTTTTATGCACACATGTTTTTCCTTCCTCGAGCACATGGATGACCGTTACGCCTCTACGCGTCAGCTCATCCGCTATGAATCTCCTGTGACACTTAAAGAACAGGCGCTCCGAGCATAAAATGGCGACACGCGCCCCGCT
>JAHLWW010000176.1 GCA_019057715.1 Candidatus Jordarchaeum sp. JNZ_1113 | reverse complement strand
CCTCAACAGCCGCGCTGACCTCCTTCCGCTCCTCAGGAAGCTTAAGAGACTCCAGCATGCCCACAACTGTCGAGAGAGTATATGATGCCTCGTTAATCTTAACCGAGACTTCCTTAAGTGTCGAAACAACTCTCCTCAAGAGAGACATTATCTCCTGGACTTCCTGCGCCAAAACACACCCTCCATCAAACCACTAAAATAAATGAAGTGCGCTTACCACCCATAAAACCTTTCGGTCAAAAGGAAAAAGGGAAGAAGTTAGATCATTCTCCACATTGCTTAGAGGGGGTTTCCATGACTGCTTCTAGTGTTCTTTTCCTTGCCGCCTTTAGCAACTGGCCCTTAATGTATAGAGCCTTGACCATCTGCACCACTTCAGCGATGGTATGAGCGACTGGAACCCCATTGTACTCGAAGCCCTCAACTATCATGCTGTACTTGGGTAGCCATGGAACGTGGGCGACAACTGGCTTGTCGTAGAGCACGGCGATGTTTGAGAGGCGGCGTCCCAGAGTCAAGCTCAGCGCTGGCGGGTAGGGGAACGTGAGTATTATCACGGCGTCAACGTCCTCTTTTTCTAGTAGGAAGTTTAGCGTGGCTTCCATGTCGTCGTCAGTGGCGCTTCCAGTAAGGTCTATGGGGTTTTTCAGCGTGGCAACATAGGCTGCTGAGGGCTTGAGGCGGGACCTCAGCTCCTGTTGCTCTTCCTCTGTTAGTTCTACGAGCTTCAGTCCAGCTTCGGCGCATAGGTCTGAGCAGACCACGCCGTGCCCGCCGGATATAGTCACTATGGCGACGTTGCCTCTCTCTATCGGTTTAAGGTTGAAGGAGAAGACCTTCGCGAAGCTTATTATCTCGTCCTCGGACTGGGCTTCTATTATTCCGTTTTGCTTAAGGGCTGCTGAGAAGAGCTTGGGTGAAGTAGCCATCAGCCCTGTGTGCGACGCTACGGTCCGCTTGGCTGTCTCTGTTTTTCCAGCCCTGAAAACGACGACTGTTTTCTTCTCGGCGCATGACCTTGCCGCCTCAAGGAACCTCGCTCCTTCTCTTTCCCTGAACCCCTCAATGTAAAAGGTTACCGTCTTCGTTCTGGGATCCTTTTCTAAGTAATTCAGGATCATGGCTTCGTCAACGACTGCCTTGTTCCCCACACCTACTGCGATCGATATTCCAAGGTTCCTCTCATAGAACCTTGAGAAGAAGTGGTCAACCATGAAGCCGCCAGACTGGCTTATTATCGCTATGTTGCCGGGTGGAAGCTTAACCATTCTCTCGCTTGGAAGGAAAAACGTGTCAACGTAAGGAGGGCTATATATGCCGAAGCAGTTCGGACCTATAACTGGCAAGTCATACTTTAACGCTATTCTGGTAAGTTCTCTCTGTCTCTCGATGCCTGCCCCCCCTGCCTCGGCGAAACCGCCCGAGATCACCACTACTCCTCCGACACCTATTTCGCCGCACTCTTCAACCACGGGATTAACGTACTCAGCCCTGATCGCTATGACCACTAGGTCTAGGTCGACTGGTATGTCGCTCACCTTCCGGTATATTTCGCGTCCATCCATGACTCCGCCCTTAGGGTTAACCCCAAATGTGTTAACCTCCATTTCGTGAAGGTTCTTCCTGAAGATGACCGTTCCCGGGTTAAGGAAATTTTCCGAAACACCAACCACCGCTATGCTTTTAGGTTCAAACATTCTTCTAAGGTCCATCTTCAGAAACCTCGAAACTTTAACTCACGGGAAAGAGTTTAAACACACGCACTAAAATGTTTTCTAGTGGAATGGTGATTGTTGGAGGATTTGAATAGTGTTTCCGTTTAACGAAAACTTGAGCGTGAATGACGACAACCACCTTTGCCTCGACGGAGTAGACCTCGTGGAGCTCGCCGAGGAGTTCGGAACCCCCCTCTTCGTCTTCTCGGAGGAGACTATTAGGAGGAGAGCTGAAGAGGTCGCAGCCGCCTTCGGCAGGGAGAACGTTTACTACGCCAGCAAGGCAAACTCGAACATATCAGTGCTGAAACTAATAAGAAGCTTAGGGTTGAACGTGGAAGTGAGCAGTGAAGGAGAACTTTTCGCTGCCCTAAAGGCGGGATTTAAGCCGGAGCAGATAATTTTTAACGGCGCCGCGAAGACGCTGAGAGAGCTGCAGGCGGCGGCTGAGCTTGGTCTACACTGCGTTAACTTGGACTCAGTGTGCGAGCTGGAGAGACTGAGACGTGTGGCTAGAGAGCGCGGGGTGGAGGTGAACGTGGCGTTCAGAGTTTCCTCAGGCGTTGTCGCGGGAACACACGCAAGCTTCGAGACAGCAGCCTCACTCTCCAAGTTCGGCGTAACACTAGAGGAAGCCGTAGAGGTTTACAGAGAAGCCCTCAAAGGGGACGGCGTGAACCCCATAGGCGTCCACTGCCACATAGCATCCCAAGTGCCAAGAGTCGAAGTGTTCGAGGAAGGAGCATACCGAGTCAGCAGAACCGTAAAGATAGTCGAGGACACACTCGGATTCAAGTTGTCAGAGTTTGACATGGGAGGAGGAATACCCGTAACGTACGCCAAGGAACCAATAAACGGATTACCAGAATACTTCTATGCCAGAATAAAACCACGAGAGGTCGCGGAAAGAGTTAGACGCGTCCTGGACGAGGTGCTGGGCGACATACGCTTAATAGCAGAGCCAGGAAGATACGTGGTAGGAGACTCGGCGGTTCTTCTAACCCAGGTCCAGAACGTCAAAAAGAAAGGCAAGGATTTTTGGGTGATGATCGACGCCGGGTTCAACGTGCTTCTCGACGCCTTCAGCTACAAGTGGTACTTCCACATGGTGTCAGCGAGCAGAGCAGGAGAAGAACACAATCACCCATACATGGTCGGAGGACCCCTATGCGACGGAGGCGACATCCTCCTAGCAGGAGGACAACACAGAATGCTTCCTCGAGACCTAAAAGTAGGAGAATACCTAGCACTACTCGACGCTGGAGCATACACGCTCGAGCAAATGTCACAGTTCAACGGACGACCCAGACCAGCAGCCCTCATCGTATCAAAAGGAAAAGTCAAGCTTATCAGAAGAAGAGAAAGCCTAGAAGATTTAGTGAGAAACGACTGCTATGATGAAACTTAATTTAATTTTTTAATTAACGACAAAAAAGAGGGGGTATGTGAGTTTTTTGGTCGAATGTCTAAAGCTTACTTCTGGAAAGCGCTCTTTACTTCTGGCTTGAAGAGGTACCAAAGGATCAACACGTTTATGATGACCCATATGATGCCCATTATTGTCCCTATGGGGAAGTTGAACAGTGCCATTAAGCCTCCAAGCAATCCAAGGATTGCGAATATTATTGCTAATATTCTAGCCCATCCCTTAAGGGCGAGCAGTCCCCATGCGATAATGATGTCTATGATGCCTATGATTATTGCCGGTAAACCCGCTGCTAATCCCAGTCCACCGCCGAGAAGGCCACCTAAGGGTGCTGCTACAAGGAATGCGAGAGCAACCCCTTGGATGATTCCAAGGATAGCACTTATGATGTATAGGACGGCTAATATTGTTACGCCAGTTGGTCTTGACATACTCTAACACTCTCCTTTTTTTGTTCGGATTGGAAGGGTCGGATAACTACTTAAAAGGCTTTCGATGGATTTTTTCAGGGTTTACGATGATTGCCGAAATAAATTTTCATTCCTCGAATGGAAAACTCAAGTTTTTCAGAAGAAGAGAAAGTATGAAGATTCGATAAAGAAAGGGTTGCTATAAAGAGAAATTTTAATGATTAACGTTATTTGACTTTTTAAGTTTTTCAAATCGTGATAAAGAGGGGGTTTTAGCGTTTTTAGTTACAGAAAACATTACTTGATGGTAAAAGAAGTGCACCATGTTTACTGGTTAATGACTGGGTGAAATTCCTCATGCTATTATGGTCGATTGTAGTTCTGAGGGGGCGCTATTTTACTCTACTATGCCTAGAGCGGTCGAAGTGAACGTAACGTCTACGC